>JACRCY010000544.1 GCA_016218785.1 Deltaproteobacteria bacterium | reverse complement strand
GGCATCCGCCGGCTCAAGGCGGAGCTCGAAAAGGCCCGCGGCGACGCGGAGCGCGCCCAGCGCGACGGCAACCTGGGCGCCGCCGCCGAGCTGCGCTACGGCCGCACCCCGGAGCTGGAGAAGCGGCTCGCGGCCGAGAACGAGCGCCTCGCCAGCGCCGGCGGGGAGGCGCCGCTCCTGCGCGAAGAGGTCACCGAGGAGGACGTCGCGGCCATCGTCGCGAAATGGACCGGCATCCCCGTCGAGAAGATGCTCGAGGGGGAGATGGCCAAGCTCCAGCACATGGAGGACCGGCTCCACACGCGCGTCGTCGGCCAGGACCAGGCCATCACGGCCGTCGCCAACGCGGTGCGCCGCGCCCGCGCCGGGCTGCAGGATGGAGGGCGCCCCATCGGCTCCTTCATCTTCCTCGGGCCGACCGGCGTCGGGAAGACCGAGCTGGCGCGCGCCCTCGCCGAGTTCCTCTTCGACGACGAGACGCACATGGTGCGCATCGACTGCTCCGAGTACATGGAGAAGCACACCGTGGCGCGGCTGGTGGGCGCGCCCCCCGGGTACGTGGGGTACGACGAGGGGGGGCAGCTCACCGAGGCGGTGCGCCGCCGCCCCTACTCGGTGGTGCTGTTCGACGAGATCGAGAAGGCGCACGCCGACGTCTGGAGCGTGCTGCTGCAGGTGCTCGACGACGGCCGGCTGACGGACGGCCACGGCCGCACGGTCGACTTCCGCAACACCGTCGTGATCCTCACCTCCAACCTCGGCTCGCAGTTCATCCGCGACACCGGCAGCGACCAGCAGGAGACGGAGCGGCGCGTGCTCGAGGTGCTCAAGGGCACGTTCAAGCCCGAGCTCTTGAACCGCATCGACGACGTCGTCGTCTTCCACCGCCTCGACCGGGCGCAGCTCGAGGCCGTCGTCGACATCCAGCTCGGGCGCCTGGACCGGCTCCTCGCCGAGCGCGGCCTCGTGCTGCGGCTCACCCCGGCGGCGCGCGCGCTGATCGCCGCGGACGGGTTCGACCCGGCCTACGGCGCGCGGCCGTTGAAGCGGGCCATCCAGCGCCGGCTGCAGGACCCGCTCGCCCGGCGCGTGCTGGCCGGCGACTTCCGTCCGGGTGATACAATCAAGGTCGATCGGGCCGGCGAGGAACTCACGTTCGCGAAGGAAGACTCGGCCGGCGGCCGAAGTGCGTGAACCTGGAAGCTCATGAAGGACTACTACTCAATACTGGGGGTTCCGGCCGACTCCAGCGCTACGCAGATCAAGAAGGCGTTCCGCAAGGCGGCCAAGGACTACCACCCCGACGTCACCGGCGGCGACAAGGCCAAGGAGGCGCGCTTCAAGGAGATCAGCGAGGCCTACGAGGTCTTGGGCGATCAGAAGCAGCGCGTCCGGTACGACGCGCTGCGGGCGCGCGGCGCCGGGGGCATGCCCGAGGGGTTCGAGGGCTTCGGGGGCTCCGGCGGGGACGTCGACCTCGCCGATCTCCTCGCGCGCATGCGCAGCGCGGGCGGCCGGCGCGGCCGCGGCGCGCCGCCCATGGAGGACCTGTTCGGGGGCTCCTTCGGGCGCGGCGGGGGCGTGGGCGACATGTTCGGCGAGGTGTTCCGGGACGGCTTCCCTCCCGAGGAGGAGCCCGGGACGGTGCACGCCGAGCTGGAGGTCGACTTCGTCGACGCCGCCATCGGCGGCACGCGCAAGGTGAGCTTCAACCTGGACCGCCCCTGCCCCGAGTGCGGTGGCCGCGGCGGCCGCGTCGAGCGCTGCCCGGAGTGCGGCGGCAGCGGCATGCGGCGCGTGTCGTCGGCGGGAGCGCAGGTGGCGCAGACCTGCCCCCGCTGCGCCGGCCGCGGCGTCGCCACGGCCACGGCCTGCGCCCGCTGCGGCGGACGCCGCGTGGTCCAGGCGCACGAGGAGCTCGAGGTGCGCATCCCGCCGGGCGTGGACGACGGCTCGGTCATCCGCCTGCGCGGCAAGGGGCCGGCCGTGGGGGGCGGCGCCCCGGGAGCCGGCGTGCGCACCGGCGACCTGCTGCTGCGCATCAAGGTGCGGCCCCACCCGCGCTTCCGCCGCGAGGGGCAGGACGTCGTCGTCGAGCTGCCGATCACCGTCGAGGAGGCGATCCTCGGCGCCACCATCGAGGTGCCGACCCTGGACGGCCACGCGCGCGTCCGCATTCCCCCGGGGACGTCGAGCGGCCAGCGGTTCCGGCTCCGCGGCAAGGGGGCCCGGCGCGTGGGCGAGGAGGCCCGCGGCGACCAGTACGTGCGCGTGGCGATCGTGGTGCCGAAGGAGGTCGACCAGCACACCGCGGAGCTGGTGCGCGAGCTCGGCCGCCGGGCGCCGGTGAAGCCCGACCGGTAGCGCTCGCCCGGGGTCCAGCCCCGGGCTGACCGCCGCGTCCGGGTCTGCCTCGCGCCTACTGCTCGACCTGGAACTCCCGGTCGAGGATCAGGTCCTCCATCCGGTGCCACAGCTCCGCGGTGTGGTTCGCGAGCACGATCAGGTCGCGCTTCTGCCCGGCGAGGTCGGTCACGTGGCTCTTGAGCGTGGCCTCGCGGCCGAAGCCGAGGCGCTCGAAGCACAGCAGCGCGCCCACCTGGTCCTGCGCCACCATCGCCACCAGCTTGTCGAGGCCGAGGGTGATCGCCTGGCCGCACAGCTCGCGCACCAGGGCCGTGGCCACCCCGTGACGCTGGGCCTCGCGGGAGACGACCACGCGCACCTCCCCCACGTGCCGCATCCAGCCGCGGCGGGTCCGGTGCAGAGTCGCGTTGCCGACGATGCGACCGCCCGTCAGGCCCAGCAGCGGCAGCGTGCGCGCATAGTCGAGCTCGTCGATGAACCGCTGCACCACCTCGCGCTGGGTCACGTCCTCGCGCAGGAACAGACGCTCCCCATCCGGGAGCGTACCGAAGAACCGGTGCAGCTCCTCGAAGTCCTTCTTCTCCAGGGGACGCACGATGAGGTCGAGGCCGCCCCGCACCCGCACCGTCTTCGGATAGCCGTCCATGCCCGCCTCCTCTCGTCCGGTCAAGGTAGCAGAGGGGTCCGCCCGGTCAACCATGATCCGACCGGTCAGCGCGGTCCCGACGTCAATCGCGGCGCCGGCGGACCCCGAGCGCGAGCGCGAGGACAAGCAGCGGCAGCGTGCCGGAGCCCGCGGCCGGCGCCGCGCTGCAGCCGAGGAAGCTGGTCGTGCCGGTCTTGCCGCCGCCGTCCGGCTGCGGGCCCGGGCCGTCCTGCTGCGGGCCGACCGCGTCGGACGCGGCGCCGTCACCCGGCGGCGCGTCCGTGCCGGCCGCGTCCTGCGGCGGGCCGTCGGGAGCGCCGCCGTCGGGCGCGCCGCCATCGGTGACGCCGCCGTCGTGCTGGACGCAGTCGCACAGCCCGTCGCCGGCGCAGTGTCCGGCCGTGGTGCCGCAGGTGCACGTCTTGCTGGCCCCCGGGTACGAGCAGACGCCCGTGGTGTTGCACGAGCCCCCGCAGCTCGGGTCCGCGTCCTGGCACTCGCCCGTGCAGCACCTGCCGCCGGCGCAGTAGTTGCTGTGGCACTCCCCGTCGGCGGTGCAGGTCTCGCCGGGGTTCTTGCCGCCTTCGCAGGCGTTGCCGGCGGCGTTGCAGGTGAAGCCCGCCACGCAGCCGGTGCCGGTGTTGGGGACACAGGTCGTGCCGCACTTCGTCGGATCGCTGGTGCTGCACGCAAAGCCCGAGCAGCCCTGGGTCTGGGCCGGCGAGCAGCCGCCGACCCCGTCGCAGGTGGACACGAGCCTGAGCGTGCCGTTGGTGCACGTCTGGCTGCCGCAGCTCGTGCTCGTGCTCGCGTAGCGGCACGTCCGGACGCCGTTGCAGACGCTCCGGCCGCAGGTCGGGTCGGCGGTCCCGTCGACGCACTCGTTGGCGTCCTCCTGCCCGTCGGGCACCGGCCTGCACATGCCAGACCCCATCTCGCACCGCTCACAGAGGCCACTGCACTCCGACTCGCAGCAGACGCCGTCGACGCAGGGCCGGGCGCCGCACTGCCGGCACGGCGGGAACCTGCAGGCGCTGTCGGGGCAGCCCGCGCCCTGAAGCTTCACCGCCACGCACGTCCCGCTGTTGCCGCAGTAGAAGCCGCCCTGGCAGTCGGCGTCGCCATTGCAGCCGGTGAGGCACGCCTGCCCCCCGCCGCCGCAGACGTAGCCGCCCGCACAGGGCGGATTGCCGGGGAAGCCGTGGATCGCGTCACCGCAGACGCCGTCCTGCACCGAGCCCCACGACATGGCGCAGACCTGGCATTGCCCCGGGCACTGGCTGGAGCAGCAGAACCCCGTGACGCAGGGGAAGCCATCGTCGCAGTCGACGTTCGTGGTGCAGGCGCCGCCCCAGCCCACGTGCTCCCAGGTGTCGCCGACGTAGTACGGATCCTTGGCGCCGGCGTGGAGCACGGTCACGCCCCGCTCCCGGTCGTAGGCCATGGCGGGCGCCTCGCGACCCGCGGCCCCGGTCGCATCCGACCCGCCGCTCCAGGCCGTGCCGTCGTACTCGTACAGGATGGGCTCGAGGGTCCCGTCCGCGGCGCGTCCGCCCAGCAGCATCACCTTCCTCCGCCGGGTATCGTAGCTCAGGGCGTGGCCCCGCATGGCCGACGGTCCCGCGGGCCCGGCGTGCCACTGGGTCCCGTCCCACTCCCAGGTCTCGGCCAGGGTCTCATAGGCCTGGTTGCAGGCCCCGTAGCAGCCGCCGAAGAAGACGGTCCGCTGGCGGGTGCGGTCGTAGGCCGCCGCGTGGAAGGCGCGCGCCGCCGGCTTGCCGGACTGGCACGACCCGCTCGTGCAGGCCTCCTGCCACACGTAGGTGCCGCCGGAGTTGCAGCGCTCGAAGATCCGGTCCGTGGCCGTCATGCTGCCGTTGACGCCGCCGTGCATCACCAGGCAGTCCCGGCCGCTGTCGTACGCCATGGTCGCGCCGATGAGCCACGGGAACGGGCAGGCGCTCCCCTGGCACTCGCGCGTCCACGCGTTGGTGGCGAGGTCGCAGACCCACGATTCGGCCTGGGCGGTCGCCAGGATGTTGAAAGGGTCGCCGCCGTTGACCACGACGAGCCTCGAGTTGTTCTCCTGCAATCCGACAGCCGCGAAGGAGACGGGCGGCGGCGCCGACGGCGGCATCCGCCGCCGCCAGATCGCCCCATCCCAGGCCCAGAGGTCGGAGCGCAGGGCCCCGTCGTACCCGCCGAACATCAGCGTGGTCTTGGAGAGGGGATCGTACGCCGCGCCGTGGCCGTACCGCGGGCCCATGCCGAGTTGCTCCCACTGCTGGGTGATCCCGATCTTCCAGGTGTCGCCGTAGCCGCTGCCGTCGCTCTCCACGGCGCCGCCCCAGAGGAAGAAGCCCCCACCCGAGCCCCCGAGGAACGCCAGGGACGCTCCCAGGCGGGGCTCCGGCGGCTGGCCCGTCGTGGTGAGCTGCGTCCAGCCTGACCCGTTCCAGCCCCACGTGTCGTTGAGCGGCACGCTCCCGCTGACGCCACCGAACAGGAGCAGCGGGGCGGAGCCGCTCGGGTCGGAGGCCATGGTGTGGCCGTATCGCAAGCCGGGCTGGGTGGCGCCGCTGATCTGGCTCCAGGCGTATTCCGTCCCGCCCCATTTCAGCGCCCACGTGTCCGCCGACCCCGACACCTGCGACGCGCCGTACATGATGACGCGTTGGTTGGCCTGCTCGTACGCCATGGCGTGATGGCTCCGGTGCGCCGGGATCGGCGAGCACCCGGTGGGACACACGTCGATCCACGCCGCGCCGTTCCAGTACCAGGTCGCCTGGCTATACTCGAAGCTGCTCGCCAGTCCGCCGAAGAGGACGGTCTGGTTGCCTCCCAGGTCGAAGGCCATGGCGCCGAAGGCGAGCGGCTGCGGCTTCACGGCGAGTGGGACCTGCTGCCACGTGGACGTGGCTCCGTCCCACTGCCAGGTGTCGTCGTAGAAGTCGCTGCTGCTCAGGCACTGGTCCTTGCACCCGCCGAAGAGCACGAGCTTCCCGTTGGGATCGGGCGCCATGTAGGCGCCCTGCCGCGCCGCGGGGGTGGTGTTGCAGGGGCCGGCGGTGGTCGGGCAGACGCGCGTCCAGGTCGTCCCGTCGGAGACCCAGGTCTCGT
>JACRCY010000547.1 GCA_016218785.1 Deltaproteobacteria bacterium | reverse complement strand
GGGGTTGAGTGCCATAGGTGCCTGGTCAATTCCGGCAACTTGTAAGCGCCTCGCCTCTGCAATATCGATCGCTTGCGTCGCTGGCGCGCGAAAACGGGGCAGCGCGAATAGCTCCCCCGTGGGCGACGTGGCGCTCCATCGAGAGTCGGCGTACGATGACGGGCGGCAGGCTCCGGGAGGGCGCGTGACGCATCAGGCACGGCTGCTGGTCGGCCTCGTGGCCCCGATGCTCGTCATCGGTGGCGCGCTGGTCCTGGGCGCCGCGGACGCGAGCGCCGCGCCCACGCCGGCCGAGGCCATCGCCGGGCTGGGCGCCCGGTGCGAGAGGCGCGAGGGCCGCGCCTGCGCCCTGCTCGCGGTGGCCTTCTACGAGGGCGGCCCGGTCATGAAGAACCACCTCAAGGCCCGCGCGCTGTACCAGCAGGCCTGCGACCTGGGTGACGGGCGCGGCTGCGTGGGCCTCGGCATGATGCTGATGGAAGGTGAAGGCGGGGACAAGGACCTGGCCAAGGGCCGTGCCGCGTTCGCGCGGGCCTGCGACGTCGCGGCCACGACGTGCACCGTGATCGGCGCGGCCTGGGCCGACGGCCTCGGCGGCCCCAAGGACCCCGCCAAGGCACGCACGTTCTACCAGAAGGCCTGCGGCGCCGGCGACGAGGACGGCTGCGTGGAGCTCGCGGCCCTGCTGGACGCCGGCCTCGGCGGAGCGCGTGACCAGGTCAAGGCCCGGGCCGCCTTCTTGAAGTCCTGCGAGCGCAAACACGCCAAGGCCTGTGGCCTCGCCGGGGTCGCGCTGCGCGACGGCACCGGCGGAGACCGGGACGCGCCCCGGGCGCGCACGCTGCTGGAACGCTCGTGTGCCGGGGGTTGGTCCCCCGGGTGCGTCAGGCTGGCCGCGATGTGGGAGGACGGCGCTGGCGGGCCCAGGGACGCGGCCAGGGCCCGCGGCCTGCGTCAGAAGGCGTGCGACCTCGGCGACGCGAACGGCTGTCACTTGCTCGCGCTCGACTGGCACGACGGGCGCGGAGGCCCCGAGGGCCTGCCGCAGGCTCGGGCCGCGTTCGGCAGGGCGTGCGAGGCGGGCGGCGCGGCCGGCTGCGCGAGGTTCGGACAGATGTGCCGCGACGGCTCGGGCGGCGCGAAGGACGCGGACGCCGCCCGTCGCGCGTTCCGCAGGGCGTGTGACCTGGGCGAGGCCCAGGCCTGCAAGGAGACCCGATGATGAACCGCGACCCCTGGTGGTGCCTCGGCCTGCTGACCCTCGTGGTCATGCCGGGCTGCGGCAAGGCGCTGGCGATATCGTTCGACGGCTGCGAGCAGGGTGACGCCCGCGCGTGCGAGCGCGTGCGCAGCCTCGCGGAGAAACCGTGCCAGCGCGGGGAGGCCCGCGCCTGCTTCATGCTCGGCGAGGTCTACAGCGCCGGCAAGGGCGGGCCGAAGGACGCGGCCAAGGGGCGCGACTTCTTCGACCAGGCCTGCGAGCGGGGCCACCTCGAGTCCTGCTACCTCGCGGGCGTCGCGCTGGAGAAAGGCGATGGCGGCCCCGCCGACCCGAAGCGGGCCCGCGAGCTCTTCGGAAAAGCGTGCGGCGTGAACAACGGCCTCGCGTGCCTGCGCCTCGGAGGGCTCTGGCTGCAGGGCGGCGGCGGAGCCAAGGACCCCTCGCGGGCCCGCGAGTTCTACCAGAAGAGCTGCGACGCGAAGGTCGGCCGGGGCTGCTCGCAGCTCGCGCAGATGTTCGCTACCGGCCTGGGTGGGCCCAAGGACCCGACCCACGCCCAGGAGCTGCACGGGAAGGCGTGTGCCGCCGGCGACCAGGCGTCGTGTAGCGCCGCCCCGCCCTCGCCCACCTCCGCGCCGGTCGCCGCCGCGGGCGCGGGGCCCGACGCGGGAGCGCCGCCGGCCGCGGGGGCCGAGCCCGTCGCGGGCGCGGGTGCGACGGCGGCGCCCACGGGGGTCAAGGCCGCCCCGGCGAAGCCCAAGGCCGCCGGCAAGGCCAGCGCCGCGGCCAAGGCGCGGGCCAGCGCCGAGGCGGAGTGCCGCGCCGGCGACCCGGAGGCCTGCTTCCGGCTCGGCCAGATGGTGAAGTCGAACCCGACGGCCCGCGACCAGGCCGCCGCCCGCGAGATGGTACGCCGCGCCTGCGCCGGCCAGAACGCCGAGACGTGCGCCCAGATCCGCCGGGAGCTGTTCGGGCGCTGACCTACGTCAGGATGTTGTGCTTCTTGAGGAGCTTGTGGAGGTACTTGCGGTCCATGTCGGCTTCGCGCGCCGCGCGTGAGATGTTGTTGTCGGCGCGCTGCATGAGCCACTTGAGGTAGCGCTTCTCGAACTCCTCGGCCTGCCGCTCCTTGTTCTCGCGGTAGGAGAGGCGCGCGTCGAACTCGTCGGTCGTGGCGGCGGCGGGCTGCGGCACGGCGCCCGCGCCGGTGACGCCCGGCATGTTCAGGAACCGCAGGGGGCCGCCGTGCGACAGGTAGAAGCTGCGCTCCAGCACGTTGCGCAGCTCGCGCACGTTGCCCGGCCAGTCGTGCGCCATGAGCTGGTCCATGGTTTCGGGCGGGATCTCGGGGAGCGGGCCGTCGGGCGTGGTGCGCTTGAGGAACTCCTGTGCCAGCGCCGGGATGTCTTCCTTGCGCTCGCGCAGCGCCGGCAGGTAGACCTGGACGACCGAGAGGCGGAAGAAGAGGTCCTCGCGGAACTTCCCCTTGGCCACCTCGCTCCGCAGGTCCTTCTTGGTCGCGGCGATGACGCGGATGTCCACCTTGATGGTGCGATTGCCGCCGACCCTCCGGATCTCGCGCTGCTCCAGCACCCGCAGCAGCTTGGGCTGCAGATCGAGCGACAGCTCCCCCAGCTCGTCGAGGAAGATGGTGCCGCCGTTGGCCAGCTCGAAGGCACCCTGGCGCGTGACGCTGGCGCCGGTGAAGGCGCCCTTCTCGTGGCCGAACAGCTCGCTCTCGATGAGGCTCTGGGCGACGGCGCCGCAGTCGACGACGATGAACGGCCCGTCCTTGCGCTTGGAGAGGCTGTGGAGCGTGCGCGCGACTAGGTCCTTGCCGGTGCCGGTCTCGCCGCCGATGACCACCGTCGCCTCGGTCGGCCCGATGCGCTCGAGCAGGCCGAAGATCTCGCGCATGCGCGTGGAGCGGCCGATCAGCTCGCCGAGCGACTCGGCCTCGGTCGGCAGGATCTCGATGCGCTCCTGGAACGGCTGGAACTTGATCTGGACGGTACCCGCGGTGATGACGGAGCCCGCGCGGATGTAGGCCTCGCGGATCTCGGCGCCGTCGAGGAACGTGCCGTTGGTGGACTGGAGATCCCGCACCAGGTAGCCGCGCGCGTCGCGGATGATCTCGAAGTGGAAGCGCGAGACCGTGTCCTCGGTGAGGACGAGGTCGTTCTCCTCGGCCTTGCCGACGCGGATGACGTCGCTCGAGACCACGAGCTCGCGGCCGCGCTGCGAGCCCTTCAGCACCACCAGCTTGCACTGGCTGAGGCTGATGGTGGTGCGGTCGCCGAGCGGCGAGAGGCGGGTGCGTTGGGTCAGCTGATCTGGCACGTCTCTGTTCCCGTCCCCCCGACGGAGGATGCTACTGCGCGCCGAAACGGTGGTCAAGACACCGCTGCGGCGCCCTGGCGGACCGGCTTCGGGGCGGTGGCCCGACGACCCAGCGTCGCCGGCGGCCCCCGATGCCGAAGCAGAGGAGCGCGGCACTGAGGAAGCCAGCGGAGATGCTTCGCGATGCCGCGTTGCAGCCGCAGCCCGAGCCCTGGGAACCCGCGGACGGGGTGCCGGCGTCGGGCTGCAGCCCGCCGTCATCCGGCACGGGCGGTGCGCCGGCGTCGTCCTGGGTGATGTAGCCCACGATGGGGATCACCGCCGGAGAGCCGGGGTTCAGGTGCGACACGAGCAGCGCGACGCCGGGCAGGGGACCGCTCCTGCCGCGCGCGGAGAGCGCCACGTGGACGCGCAGCTCGGTCGCAGGCAAGGGCGGCGTCATGGCCGGGTCGCCGGGCGTGAGGTAGAACGGCAGGTGCGCAGGTCGCTCGATCTGCTGCCCAGGGTTGCGCGGATCACCTACGACCTCGAAGAAGGTGATGGTCAGGTACGGGGCTACCGAGTCCAGCTCGATCTTCGTCACGGCCACGGGCAGGTTGCCGTCGCCCACGTCGGTCAGCGCCACGACGCGCTCGGCGCTGTCGCCGTACGCGACCGTGCCGAAGTCGATGAGCGGGCGACCAGCGCCGTGGGTGACGCACGCCCCGGCCACGCCCCCGTCGGTGACGGCGTCCGGATCGAACGCGCAGACCTCGAGCTCCGGGCAGCACGTCGCGTGGCTGCGGAGCTCCACCAAGGCGTCGGCAGTGTCCGGGTGTGAGTCGTCGCTGTGGATCGCGACCGAGCCCGTCGCCAAGGCCTGGTCGTTGGGACCAAGCACCACCTCGAAGGTGGTGCCGCCGCCGGGGTCGAGGATGAACGGCGGCGTCGGTCCCGACAGCACCAAGGCACCGTGCGTGGCGTCCTCGACGAGTTCGACCGCTGTGACCGTGAGCGGCCCGGTGCCGACGTTGGTGATCTCGAAGCCCAGAGTGTACTCACCTCCGAGCATCGGCCTCCCGTAGTCGAGCAGGGTCGGGGACACCATCATGCGCCCCGCCGGGAGCCCTGGCGGCCAGAACAGCTCGGCCGAGCCCACGGAGCGGGAGGCGTAGTCGTACCCACCGGCAACGAGCACGATCCCGGTCGGGAGCAGCGTGGCGGTGTGGGGCCGCCGCCCGGCCGCCATCATCGCGGTGGCCGCGAACGTGTCGGTCGCGGGATCGTACAGCTCGCACGTCGGTGTGTCGCCCGGTCCACCGCCCGCGATCAGCACCTGCCCCGATCGGAGCAAGGTCGCGGTGTGCTCCCAGCGAGCCTGCGTCATCGACTCGCCGGTCGGAGCAAAGGTGCCCGTGTCGGGGTCGTACAGCTCGGCCGAGGCGAGGTGATTCCCGATGCCGTCGCTCCACCCGCCGGTCACCAGCACCTTCCCGGATGCCAGCAATGTGGCGGTGTGCGACATCCGCGGGGTCGCCATCGACCCCGTCGACGACCAGGAGCGCGTGGCGGGGTCGTAGAGTTCGGCCGGCATGCGCCAACCGGTTTCCGGTCTAGGGGGTATCCATTTAACCGGAGCAGGTGCTAGACTGACGCGGTGGACGCACCTCGCGCTGGCACGCACTATCCGAGGTCCGCGGGGGAGTTCCAGGCCTGGTTCCGGACCGATGCGGACTGCCTGGACTACCTGGAGTG
>JACRCY010000546.1 GCA_016218785.1 Deltaproteobacteria bacterium | reverse complement strand
GTCGATGAAGGCGCAGCAGGCTCCGCCGCCGGTCGCCCGGGCCACGGCCGCTAGCGCCACGGACAGATACCCCGACGAGGCCGGCCCGGACATAGCGCCGATGCGGCCCGCGGGGACCCAGCCACCGGGCAGGAGCGCGTCGAGGGCGGGGTGGCCGGTGGGGTGGCGCGCCGGCGCGAGCGACGGGCCACCGTCCGGTCGCCGCGCGCCCCGCGACGCCACGGGCACGGCCGGTCGCACGACGCCGGGGAAGCGCCGCGCGATGTCGCGTCGCAGCTGCTCGACGATCTCGTGGCGCTCCGGAGCGGGCTCCATCACTGGCACGCGGCGCACGCAGGGGGTGCGCTCCTCGATCAGTATACTGATCATATGTTCAGGATGCAAGGGGACACGTTCCTGGTCCGCAACGCCTTGGAAGCAGAGGAGTCTTTTTCTCGACCGCGCGGTTTGTCATCGATTGTTGCGGCTTGCCTGGCGCGAGTCGCCCAGGTGGCGTGTCGGCCACGCCTGACGCCAACTTGATTGGGGCGACATTCCTGCGCACGGGGTGCGTGGCTCGGCCATCGCGCCGACCGTACACACGCAGCACACCCCCGCCGCGTCTACGCCAGGTCGCCGGGGACGTTGACGCCGCGCAGGAAGGCGAGCGTCGGGTCGATCCGTCGGAGCACGGCCTCCGCGATGCGCGCGACGCGGACCTCGGGGTAGACGGCGGCGACGGAGAGGCGCCCGGCGACGAGCGCGCGCTCCATGGCCGGCAGGCAGGTCGGCCGGTAGCAGGCGTGGAGCGGCTCGGGGTGGCCGCCGACCCAGGGCGCCGCGAGGTCGACGCCATCGGCTAGGGCATGCTCGACCGTGAGTGAGACTGCCTCGGCCGCGAGGTAGGGCATGTCGCCGGCCACCACGAAGAGCGCCGGCGCCGCGAGGGTGCGCAGCGCGGCGGCGATGGCGGGCAGCGGGCCGCGGCCTGGCTCCGCGTCGAGGAGTACGCGCCGGCCGAGGCGTGCAAAGGGGGCGGCCTCGTCGGCGAGCAGCACGACCTCGGCGAAGAGCGGCGTGAGCACCGCGAGCTGCCGCGCGAGGATGCTCTGCCCCGCCGTCTCGAGCAGCGGCTTGCGCATGCCGCCCATGCGCCGCCCCCGGCCGCCGCAGAGGATGGCGGCCGTGCAGCCGGAGGTCGACGTCGCGGCGCTCACCAGGGAGGTGCTACCGCAGCCGGCGCGCCCAGGCAAGGGCAGACGCTCACCAAACCTGCTATCCTATGGAGTTGAGACCGGACCGGAGTCGGGCGGCGGGCCGGCGTGGAGGAGAACATGCACCTGGGGTTCTACGAGCTGCTGGTCATCCTGGCCATCGTGGTGCTGCTGTTTGGCGGCACCAAGCTGCCGCAGCTGGGGCAGGCGCTCGGTCGGGCGGTCAAGGGCCTCAAGTCGGGTCTTAAGGGCGGTGACGAGATCGTCGCCGGCGACGAGAAGAAGGGGCTCGGCGGCGAGAAGAAGGCCTGACCCCCGCTCTCCTCCCGCGTCTTCCCCCCGCCCCATGCCCGTCCCGCTCCTGATCGTCGGCCGTTCCGGTTGCGGCAAGACCACCCTGCTCGAGCGCCTGGTGCGCGCCCTGGCCGACCGCGGGCTCCGGGTGGTCGTCATCAAGCACCACAGCCACGCCCTGACTGTCGATCGCCCGCACAAGGACACGGCGCGAGTGCGGGCCGCCGGCGCCGTGACCGCGGTGCTCGCCTCGGCCATCGAGGTCGTGACGTTCCGCACGGTGGCCGCGGCACAGCCGTTCGCCGATCTGGTGGCGGCCCACGCCGCCGACGCCGACGTGGTGCTCGGCGAGGGCTTCAGCCAGGAGCCCGGCCCCAAGCTCGAGGTGTGGTGCCGCGCGGTCGCGCCGGCGCCGCTGTGCCTCGGCGACCCGGGGCTCGAGGCGCTCGTCACCGACGACGAGGTCGAGGCGCCCGTGCCGCGCATCGCCACCGGGGACATCGGCGCGATGCTCCAGTTGATGGCGCGCCTCGGCGTCATCCCGTCCGCGCGCCCCGCCTGAGCCTGATCGGGAGCGCCCGCGTCCCCTGGTCAGATCCGGACGCGCGCCGACCGCGAGTGGCACTTGCGCCCCTCGCCCGAGCGCGCTACGAGAGGTGACCTCGAGGGCGTGACGGTAGCCGGGAGGAGAGCGACATGGGCGAGGCGCAGAAGCTGGCGGGACTCGACGACGAGAGCCTGGGCATGATCCTGGGGACGATCCGGGACCTGGGCCAGGACCTGGTGACGCCGCAGAAAGCGCTCGAGTGGGACGAGCAGGACATCCTGCCCGAGGAGGTCATCCGGGCGATGCTCGATCCAAAGATCGGGCTCCACCTCGTCTTCCTCCCCGACGACTGCGGCGGCATGGGGGGCGGGGCGCGGGACATCTACCGCGTTTCGGAGGAGATGGCGAAGCTCGACCTTGGCATCGCTACTGCCTTCCTCGCCATCGCGCTCGGCAGCGATCCGCTGCGCGTGGGCGCCACGCCGGAGCAGCGGCGGCGCTGGCTCGGCCAGGTCGCCGAGCGCGGCCTCATCGTGGCCTACGGCGTGACCGAGCCCGAGGCGGGCAGCAACGTGGCCGCCATGAAGACCACGGCCACTCCGGTGGTGGAGGGCGGCGCGACCGTCGCCTACCGCCTGAACGGCACCAAGCAGTTCATCTCCAACGGCTCGGTCGCCGACCTCTACACCATCCTGGCGCAGGCGCCCGGCGGCCCGACCTTCTTCGTCGTCGAGCGCGGGACCAAGGGGCTCACACCGGGGCGCATGGAGGTCAAGCACGGCATCCGCTCGTCCAACACCGCGCAGGTGATCCTGGACGAGGCCCTCGTGCCGGCCGACCAGCTCATCGGCGGCGTCGAGGGCAAGGGGCTCGAGCAGGCCAACGAGGTCTTCGGCTTCACCCGCGTCATGGTGGCCGCCTTCGGCCTCGGCGGCGGCGAGGCGGCGCTCACGCGCGCCATCGCCTACTCGAAGGAGCGCAAGCAGTTTGGCAAGCTCCTCTGCCAGCTCAAAGGGTACACGCACAAGCTGCTGCTGCCGCACGTGGTGCGGCTCGAGGCGGCGCGCGCGTACATCGAGGAGGTCTGCCGCCGCCTCGACTCGGGCGAGCCCGGCCTGCAGACCGAGGGGTCGATCGCCAAGCTCTACGCGACCGAGGCGGGGAACGCCGCGGCCGAGGCCGCCATCCAGGCGCACGGCGGCTACGGCTACACCCGGGAGTACCACGTCGAGAAGATCAAGCGCGACGTGCGCATCACGACGATCTACGAGGGGACCTCGGAGATCCAGCAGAACATCATCTACCTCTTCCGCTTCCGGCAGGTGGTGCGCAGCAAGGGCGCGTTCTACACCGAGCCCGCCCGGGCGCTGCGGGCCCTGGGCCAGGGCGTGGCCGCCGATCTGGTCGCCGACACGGCGGCGGCGCTCGCGCGCACGCTCCTGACCTTCCAGGAGCTGAAGGTGAGCCGCGAGCAGCACGTACAGTTCGAGCTGGCCGACCGCATCGTCGAGGTGGAGCACGCCGTGGCCTTCTGCCGCCGGGCGGCGCGCGGCGACGCGGGGCTGCAGGCCGCCTGCCGTCTCTACGCTGCCGAGGCCGCCTCGAGGCTGGCGGCCTCCGCTATGCGCCTCGCGTCGGCGGCGGGCGTGCCGGACGCGACCGTGGCCACCCTGCGGGAAGCGATGGGGCACGAGCAGCTCGTGACCGCGCGCGCGGGCTCGTTCAAGGACATGGAGACCGTGGTCGAGTGGCTGCTCGCGGAGCCCTGGCCGCGGTAGCCGGACCGCCCCGTCACTCCACCGACGCGCGCGACTTGCGCGAGCGCGTCACCAGGTAGAAGACCACGGTCCCGGCGGCGAGCACGGCGGTGCCGATCCAGAGCCCGTCGGCGGTGTGCGCGTGGCTGCGCGTCTGGTCTCGGCCTCGACCCGCAGCGCCGAGAGCCGCTCGAGGGTGAAATCTACGTCCGGCCGCGTGCCGATCTCGACGACCACCTTCTGTGTGTGGCCCTGGTAGCCGGGGTGCTCGACACGGAGCTCGAATGTCCCGGGCTGGAGCTCGAGCCGCGTCGGCGTCCGCCCGCGCAGGGACCGCTGCCCGCCGCTGACGAGGTAGACGGCGGCCGACGGCGGCATGGAGGAGACGCGCACCGGGATGGTGGCGCGGGCGCGGCAGTTCTCGAGCCGCTGCGCGGCCTGCTCGGCCTTGTCGCGCGAGGTCGGTGCCTTGAGGAACTGCGCGAGCGCCACCGCCGGCACGTCCGCGTGCAGCTCGGACGGACGCGGCACGTCCTCGCGCAGGTGGGCCAGGAGGGCCTCGGTCACCGAACGCCCGGTGTAGGGATTGCGCCCGGTCATCATCTCGTAGAGCATGATCCCGAGCGCATAGATGTCGGCGCGACCGTCGACGGGGCCGACCTCCGCGTCCACCTGCTCCGGCGCCATGTAGGCCGGGGTGCCGAGCAGCCAGCCCGCGCCCGTGAGGCCGCTCGCCTCCGGGTCGCCGGCGAGCTTGGCGACGCCGAAGTCGAGGATCTTCACGGTCAGCTCGCCATCCACCTCGCCCACGATGATGTTCGCGGGCTTGAGGTCACGATGGATCACCTGGTCGCGGTGGGCCGCCGCGAGCGCGGAGCAGATCACTCGGGCGATGCGCGCCGCCCGGGCCGGCTCGAGGCGCCCGGCCGTGGCCAGGTGGCGGTCGAGCGTCTCGCCGACCACGTACTCCATGACCAGGAACGGGCGGCCGTCTCGGAGCACGTCGAAATCGGTGACCGCCACGATGGCCGGGTGGGTCAGCCGGCTGGCGGCGAGCGCCTCGACGCGGAAGCGCCGGATGGTCTGCTCCGAGCGGGAGCTCTTGCCCGTGAGGAGCTTGACCGCGACCGTCTTCTGGAGCCGCTGATCGACCGCCTTGTACACTGCGCCGTAGCCGCCGGCGCCGATGAAGTCGGTGACGTGGTAGCGGCCCGCGATGATCTCGGGTGGGGGCTCGCCGCGCTCGGCCTCGTCGGCCGGCGCACCGTCGCCGCCGGTCTCCTTGGTGGCCACGACCCCGGGCGCCGATCCCGACGCGGCCGGCCGGGCGCCGGAGACGGCCTCCGCGTGGTCCTCGGCGCGAAGCGTGGGGGCGGCGGCCGCCGGGTCCCTCTCGGTGCCGCGCGCTGCGTGAGCCCCCGAGATGGAGCCGGGCCGCTCCGGCAGCGTCTTCGCCGCGGCCCGGGCGTGCTCGTCGTCGGACAGCGCGGCCGGACGGGCGGCGCCCGACGCCGGCCCCGTCGACTTCGACTTCTACCAGGCGGTGGACGCCGACGTGCCGCCCGATCCCACCAACAACGTGGGCGGCTCCGGCCGGTTCCTGACTCGGCTCCTGGACTACACCCTGCAGTGCGCGCCGCGAGGCCGGT
The DNA here is from genome assembly GCA_016218785.1 of Deltaproteobacteria bacterium. Lineage (GTDB taxonomy): Bacteria > Myxococcota_A > Polyangia > JACRCY01 > JACRCY01 > JACRCY01. Next base: position 1,533 of record JACRCY010000546.1, on the reverse strand, counting down.
TCGACCACGCCGAGATCGTAGGGCACGAGCTGCGCGCCCGGAGCAGGACGTGGGCGTTCGCCTCGCCCAACACCGGGACCATGGCGGTCAGCGACGTGGAGATCACCGTCACCTTCAACGAGGACTTCGCCGCGGCGGAGGGGGTGCTGAGCGGCCTCGCGCCCCTGTGCGCGCTGACCCGGAGCTACCTGCCCGGCAGCCAGACCGGCAACATGCTCGAGCTGATCGCCAACGGCTACGGCGTGGAGCCCGACGTGGACGTGGACGGTGACGGCCTCGAGACCGTGACCGGGGACGGGCACGGCGGGATCAAGGAGTGCGTCGACGGCGCGCAGGCCGTGCCGCCCGCCGCGCGCATCACGGGGAACGAGTGCGCGTGCGACCCGCGCATGGCGGACGGTTATTCGATGGCCTGGCGCGCGACCCTGGTGCCGGCCACGCTGGTGGGGATCGCGGACAATGGCTCCTAGCGCGGCGGTCCGCGCCGTCCTCCTGCCGGCGGTCGTGCTGCTCGGCGCGTGCAGCGTCGTGGCCGCCGTCGACCCGGCCGACCTGGTGGAGCGCACCGAGCGCCTGTGCAGCGACGGCGTGGACAACGACGAGGATGGCCTCACCGACTGCCAGAGCTGGGGCTGCCTGCCCATCCGCGCTTGCTGTCGCATGCCGCAGCTGCTGGTCGCCGACGACTTCGAGGGGACGCCGTGCTCCGCGGCCGCCTGCGCGCCCGACGATCCAGTGCGGCCCGCCTGCCTCGACGAGGTTGTCTGGCAGCCGTGGGGCACTCCGATACCCCTCGTGTGCGAAGGGACGCTGGTGCCGGCCAAGGGCGAGCTCTGCTACGCGATAGGCGCCCTGGCGCGGGCGCCGCTCCCCCTGAAGCCGGGGCTGCGCCTCGTGGTTGGCGTCGACGGGCTGGTGTGGGCGTGGTACGCCGGCCGGGGGAGCGGCGACGCGACCCCGGTGTGGCGGATCGGCGTCGCCACCTCGCCCGACGGGCTCGCCTTCACCAAGCACGAGCGCAACCCCGTGGTCGCGGAGGGCGCCGCGGCCGATTTCGACACCCGCGGCGCGCGCGACCCCGACGTGACGTGGGACGAGGCGCGCCAGCTCTTCCGCCTGTGGTACGTGGGGACCGACTTCGTCGGGGCGAGCGGCATCGGCTACGCCGTCTCGCCGGACGGGGTCACCTGGCACAAGTACCCCGCGAACCCGGTCCTGACCGCGGAGGCCCTGGGTCTCGAGGAGATCGGCAGCCCCTCGGTGCTGGCCGACGAGGGGGAGCTGCGCATGTGGATCCACGGCCGTGCCCCCGGCGATCCCAGGTTCGCCATCTACGCCGTGGAGAACCCGGGGGAGGAGTACGGGGCGCCGTAGGCGCTGCGCCCCCTGGCGGGGGTGTGATTCAATGCCCTTGGTGAGGCACCGAGTCGGCCGCTGACGAGCCTCCGTCGAGAGAAAACTTGCCAACCGTCGGGATGCCGCTATCATGTTGAGCGTGGCGCCGACCTCACGCCTCGCCGTCGGACATCTACG
>JACRCY010000545.1 GCA_016218785.1 Deltaproteobacteria bacterium | reverse complement strand
TCGGGCTCGCCGGCGTCGGCCAGACCGCCGCGCGGCGGTACGTGGCACCGGCTGTCGCCACCAACGACGGCACGCTGGTCATGAGCACGAACCCGCCGGGCGCGAGGCTGTTCGTCGACGGGGTGGAGCGGGGCGTCACGCCCACGACGCTCACCGTGCCGCGGGGCTCACGGCGACTGGCACTGCTGCGCGAGGGCGCGCGGCTGTACCGCGGCGAGGTGATCGTCCCGCTCTGGGGCGCCCGCGTCCAGCAGGACCTGCCGCCGGCCGCGCCGGACCTCACGCGCCGCGGCCGCGCCGCGCTGCGGGGGGACTGCGAGCGGGACGTGGCCGCGCGGGGGAGCGTGGACGGCGTCGATACCGGGCTCGGCTGCAACACCCCGCGGCTCTACGTCGAGGCGGGAGCCCACACGGTCGAGGTGTACTTCGCGCGGGGCGACTCGACCCACACCGAGCGGGTCAACGTCCCGCTCCGCGCGCAGTCGACGCACGTGCGCGTGAAGCGGCCGTAGGGCTCCCCCGCGCGGTTGCGAGTCACGGGTCGGGCGGCGGGTCGGCGGAGCGCCCGAGTAGCCCATCTGCGGGCCCGCCGTCCGTCCCCCGCTGCCGACCGTTCGCCCGGCACCGTCGACCGCTCACCCGAGTCGCGCCCCCGCGGCCATCCGGCGTGTGCCAGCCTCGAGTCAGGCGTCACGACGCGCCCTGCCCCGGAGGCCGCCATGTCGATCATTTGCCGCTCGTCGCCGGCACCCCGCCGCGGCGAGGTCCTGCTCGTGAATCCCCGCTACGCGCGCAACCCCTGCTCCAGCGTGATGCGCCACGCGCTCGCGCCCGCGCTGGGGCTGCCGCTGATCGCCGCTGCCACCCCGGCCCAGTGGCGAGTCCGCTTCCACGACGAGAACCTGGGGGGCGACGCCCCGTCCTCCCCCGTTCCCGAGGTCGTGGGGATCACGGTGCACACGGCGTTCGTCGCGCGCGCCTACGCCCTGGCCGACCGCTACCGCGCGGCAGGCGCACGGGTGGTGCTCGGCGGCCTGCACGTGACGGCGTTGCCCGAGGAGGCGCGCCGCCACGCGGACGTGGTGGTCGTGGGGGACGGCGTCGGCCCGTGGCCGCAGATCCTCGAGGGGCTGCGGCGCAGCGCCTTCACGCCGGGCACGGTCGTCGAGGGGAGCTTCGTCCACCCCCACTACGCCGACGCCCCGTGGCCGCGGCGCGACATCCTGCCGCCCGGCGCCTTCCTCACGCGGGCGGCGGTCGTCGCCACGCGCGGCTGCACGCAGCGGTGCGGCTTCTGCTACCTCGCCACGCGCGGCCGGCGCTGCCCGTACCAGCAGCGCCGGGTGGCCGACGTGCTCGCCGAGATCGACGCGTGCGGCGAGCCCTTCGTCGTCTTCACCGACAACAACCTCATGGCCGACCCCGACTACGGCCGCGAGCTGTGCCGCGCGCTGGCCCCGCGCGGGCTGCTGTGCGCACGATCCAGCGTGGTCCCGGGCTTGAGCGGGAAACTGGTCCGCGAGTCGAAGTAGGTGCCGTAGAGGTAGGCGAAGGCCTGGATGGGCTGTGCCAGCGGCTTCTGGTCCGAGAAGCGCAGGTAGAACATGACGGTCGTCTTTTCGGGGAAGGTGCGGTCGCGGCACGGCAGCGCGCCGTAGACCATGAAGCGCCGCGCCCGCTTGTCGATCGGGTCGTCGTCGCACGGCTGGTCGTAGGGGACGCGGCTCATCACCTTGGCGGCGTACTCGTCGCCGAGCTTGAAGCCGTCGAAGGTGTAGTCGGCGGCGCGCTGCGGCGGCTTGGGCGCGGCCCCCGCCGGGGCCGCGGCGATCCCCGCGAGGCCGAGCGCGAGCGCGAGCAGCAGGAGCCGTGCCATGGTGTCCTCCGGGCGCCAGTGTATCACCACCGGGGTCCACAGGAGGCCCTTGACCAAAGTAGCTACCGGGGCTACTTTGGAGGTATGCGGGTCGGTACCAAGGAGCTCAAGAACCGCTTGAGCCACTACCTGCGGTCGGTGCGCGACGGCGAACGCCTCTACGTCACCGACCGCGGCCGCATCGTCGCCGAGATCCGCCGCGTGCCAGCGGCGACCACGTCCGAGGAGGAGGCGCTCCTGGCCCTGGCGGCCGACGGTCTGCTCACCATCGGCAGCGGGCGCCTCGAGGACTTCGAGCCCGTGCGGCTCAAGGGCGGTCGCCGCCTGTCTCAGATGATCATCGACGACCGCGAGTGACGTACTACCTCGACACCAGCGCCCTCGCCAAGCGCTACGTGACCGAGCCTGGGTCCGTCCTGGTGCGGGCGCTCTTCCGGCGCCAACGTCCCATCGTGGTGTCGCGCATCGCCTACGCGGAGCTGGCGGCGGCCGTGGCGCGGCAGTGCCGGGAGGGCGTGCTCCCGGGGGCCGCGCGCGACGCGATCCTGGCTCGCCTCGACCGGGACTTGGCCCAGATCCTGGTGCTGGACGTGCGCGCGTCGACGCTCGGGCCCGTCGCGGGTCTGGTTGTCAGGCATCCGCTCCGCGGCTTCGACGCCGTGCACCTCGCATCGGCACTCGCGCTGGCTGCCCGGGGTGGCAGCGTGGACTTCTGGTCGGCCGATCGGCGACTGGTGGTCGCCGCGCGGGCCGAAGGCCTGCGCGCGACGCTGGTCGGGTGAGCCGTCCCTGTCCGCCGCACCGCGGGGCCCGGCGAGGCAGTCGAGCACCATCACGGCCAACAACAACGCGGTCGAGTTCCAGTACAAGAACACCTCGATGAACGTCGTCGGCTGCGTGCTCGGGACTGCCGGCCAGTCGGACACCTACGAGCAGGCCTGGCCCGACCCGGGCAACACCGACCAGAAGACCATCTGGCGCCTCGGGTACGGCGGGCCGGGCGGGGCCGGCGACCCGGGCCCCCAGGCGACGCTGCTGCGCCACGGCAACTACGACTACGTGACCAACTCCACGATCTGGGATCCGACCATCGCCGTTCAGACGCTCCCCACCTCGCTGTACCTCGCCGACCGGCCGGCGTGGTGGGGCACCATGCCCTGGCCCGCCATCGGGCCGGACGTCGCGGGCCTGAGCCACCCGATCCCGGCGCAGGTCTGCTACGAGAACGGCCCCAAGCTCGGGCTGCCCTTCGATCCGGTGTCCTGCTACTACGAGGGCCCTCACGGGACCGACGGCGGCCTGTACGACGACGGCAGCGTACCGATCGGAGATGGAGGACCGACGGCCGACGCCCCGGCCGGCGATGCGCCCGGGGGCGACGGCGGGCATCACGACCTCGGGGGCTCCGGCTGCGGCTGCGCCGCGACGGGCGACGGCCCGGGTGGCGTGCTGCTGCTCCTCCTCGGCGCGGGGCTCGCGCTCGCGCGACGCCGGGGGGAACGCCTCACTTCGGTGGCGGCTCGCTCCCGGGGATGCCGTCGGCGATCGTGAAGAGATCGCCCCACAGGCTCTGGCCACCGTCGATGGCGAACGTCTGACCGGTCACGAAGTCGGCGGCAGTGCTCGCCAGGTAGACGATCAGGTGGCTGACCTCGTCGGTGCGGCCCAGCCGCTTCAGCGGCGTGGCCTGCCGGCCGAGCTCGAGCAGCTCGGGCGGATACTGCGCCGTGCCCGAGGTCCGGATGATGCCCGGGGCCACCGCGTTCACGCGCACGCCGTGCTGCGCCCACTCCACGGCGAGGGACCTGGTCAGGTTCTCCACGCCGGCGCGCGCGGCGCCGGTGTGCACCATCCCCGGGAACCCGCGCGCGATCTGCGCGGTGACGTTGACGATGCGGCCGCCCTTCTGCTTGATGAAGGCCTGCTGGGCCACCGCGCGCGTCATGATCCAGGTGCCGAACAGGTTGTTGCGCACCACGGCCTCGAAGCCCTTCGGGGTGAGCTGCTCGGCCATGGTCGGGAACTGTCCGCCGGCGTTGTTGACGAGCGCGTCGATGCGGCCGAAGGCGCCGAGCGCCGCGGCCACGAACTCGTCCGCCTGCGCCTCGTCGCGCACGTCGCAGCGGCGCGCGAGCACCTCGATGCCGAGGCTCGCCAGCTCCTCCCGGGCCGCGTCGAGCTTCTCCTGACGCCGGCCGCAGATCGCGACCCGGGCGCCCAGCCGGCCGGTCTCCTCGGCCACCGCGCGGCCGATGCCGGTGCCGCCCCCGGTGACGATCACCGCCTGTCCCTCGAACAGCCCGGCTGCGAACAGCGACATGACGGCCTCGCTCCTCGACCACTACCTACGCGACCCGCGGCGCCCCCGCCGGACCGGCAGCGCGCGCGCGAGCCTACCCATCAGCTTGAGCCGTCCTGCCCATCGCCGGACGTAGCCCCGGTCGAGCCGGCGGGCCTCCGCCAGGCTGCGGATGTCGACGAGGTCCTGCCGCCGACCCGCGCGCAGCTTCATCACGACCAGATCCTCGGGGGTGGCCACGGACAGGTCCAGGTCGCCGACGGCCTGCCGCACCCGACGGCGCATCGCCGCCTCCAGGAACGCCCCCTCCGCCAGGACGAGATCGACGGTTACCTCCCCCTCGGGGCGTTGCACGACGACCCGCTGGAGCGTGGTGCCATCGCGGAACCGAACCGGATGCATCGATGAGAGCCCGCCCACGCGGCGTCCGATGAACGCACCCACGGCAGGAAGGTCGGCCGCCTTCACCGAGATCGCGAGATCCAGGTCCACGGTCGCGCGCGGGGGCGCCCACGCGGCCAATGCCACGCCGCCCACGAGCATCGAGGGCGCCGCGAGATCATCGAGCGCCCGCAGCACTTCGCGCAGCGTCGCCAGCAGGCGGGGGAGATCAGCCATGCCGCCGCCGCTCCCGTTCGCGGTTGGCCTCCCGCAGGCCGGCGCTCACGCACGCCTGCCACGACCGCGCCTGCCGGGTCCCGACCACGCTGGCGCCGCGCAGCCCCAGGCACAGCTCCGTGATGTCGGCCCACTGGCGGAGCCGGCTCTCGAGCGCCTGGTCGCGCGGTCGCGCCCCCCCGCGGCGTCGCCTCGTCATGGCGCCCCGAGAATACCCTCGCCCCGGCCCGGCCGCCAGCCTGCTGCCGCGGATGGGCGCCGCCCTGCTGGCCCCCGACCTCCGACTTCAGCTTTCGACCGCTTTTGACACCCCCACCGTCGGGATGCTACCTTTTTGCCCGCACCGTGGAGCCCATGGACGAAGACGCCCCCAGCGAGGTCCTCGAGGCCGGTCGGGTCATCGGTCGCAACTTCCGCATCGAGAAGCTGCTGGGACAGGGCGCCATGGGGCAGGTCTACCTGGCCGAGCAGGTCTCGCTCTCCAAGATGGTCGCGATCAAGGTGCTCCACCGGCACCTGGCGACCGATCCCGCGTTGGCCAAACGCTTCCACCGCGAGGCCAAGAGCGCCAGCCAGCTCAACCACCCCAACTCCATCCAGATCATCGACTTCGGGGCCGACGAGAGCGGCGCGCTCTTCATCGCGATGGAGCTGCTCGACGGCCGGGATCTCGGGAAGGTCATCCGCACCGACTTCCCGCTCCCCCTCGCCCGCACCGTCCGCATCATGTCGCAGGTCTTCGCGGCGCTCGACGAGGCCCACGTCAAGGGCGTGATCCACCGGGACCTCAAGCCTGAGAACATCATGGTCATGGACCGGCGGGGCGAGCCGGACTTCGTGAAAGTCTGCGACTTCGGCATCGCCAAGATCCAGGACCCCAAGAGCGACTCCCCCGAGTCGGTGGTGACCATGGCGGGCGTCGTCTGCGGCACCCCCGAGTACATGTCGCCGGAGCAGGCCCGCGGGGAGAAGCTCGACGGACGCACCGACCTCTACTCGGCCGCCTGCATCCTCTACCAGATGGCCACCGGCGAGCTCCCCTTCACCGCGGAGAGCGCCTTGGGCGTGGTCACCAAGCACCTGACCGACGCGCCCGTGCCGCCCCAGCGGCGACGGGCCGACGTGGTGATCCACCCGGCTTTCGAGGAGCTCATCCTGCGGGGCCTGGCCAAGGACCGCGCCCGCCGCCCGGAGAGCGCGCTCGCGTTCAAGCGCGAGCTGGAGCGGGTGCTGGAGGAGGCCGGCGCGGGACCGGACCACGCCGGCGCCGTGCCAACCACCCGCCCCGATGCCGCTCGCCTGGGGCTGGCCGCGACCGAGGCGGCGCTGCCGAGCAGCGAGCACGTGCCCGTGGCGCCGCCCCGCGGTGGCGCCACCAAGATCGCCGTCATCGCGTCGATCGGGGTGCTCGCGGTGGTCGGGATCGTCGCGGCGCTGGTCCTCGGCAGGGGCCCCACGCCCACCGGACCCGCGCCCACCGGGCCCGCGCTGGCCGGCGCGGCGCCCGACGCGAGCGCGCCAGCCGCCACCCAGCCCGCCGGCCCCGCGCCCG
>JACRCY010000007.1 GCA_016218785.1 Deltaproteobacteria bacterium | reverse complement strand
GTGCCGCGGCGCCTGCGGCGGGGACTGCCCGGGCACCTGCACCGCGGCGTCGCTGGGGTCGGTGTGCGTCGACGGCCCCGGCTGCACCCACACCGACTGTGCCTACAGCGGCGTGAGCTGCGGCAGCCATGCCGGCTGCCGCACGCACGACGACTGCTACGATGGGTGCGCCACCGACCTGCTGCCGGCCATGTGCCGCCGCGGCTGCGACCTGGACTGCCTGAACGCCTACGGACCGATCTGCTTCTCCTGGATGGTCGGGCACGGGCCGTACGACAGCACCATCAACTTCAGCGATCCGCCGGCCGCCTCGGGGCCCAGCGCCGGGAACTGCTCTGGCAGCTGCTGAGGACGTGGCGCCGCCTCGCCTTGAAAACGCGCGGGTCGCGGCTATATTCACGCGACGGTCCCGGCGACGGGGACGGCCGCGAGTGACGGGATGACCGGGTTCTCGAAGGTGGTGATGGACGCCGAGCAGGCGATGTCCATCAAGTACAACACGCTGGTCTACGAGCTCCAGCGCCGGGGCACGAAGGTCACCGTGATGAGCCTGGGCGAGGCGTTCTTCGACATCCCGCTCCTTTCCTTCGACGACCTGCCGCACCCGCAGATCTTCCACTACTCGCACTCGCGCGGCATCCCGGAGCTCCGGGAGCGGCTGTGCGAGTACTTCCGCTCCGAGTACGACGTGCCGGTCGATCCGGAGAAGGAGATCATCGTCACCGCGGGCTCGAAGGCCGCCATCCACATGGCGTTCATGGCGGTGCTCGACCCGGGCGACGAGGTGATCATCCCGGAGCCGGCGTGGGTGAGCTACCCGGAGCAGGTGAAGCTCTGCTATGGCAAGCCGGTCGGGGTGCCCTGCACCGTGCCGACCGACGACCTGGAGCGCCACGTCACCGATCGCACGCGCGTCGTCGTCATCAACACGCCGCACAACCCGCGCGGGCACGTCTACACCAAGGGCGAGCTGCGGCACCTGCTCGACGTGGCGGAGCGGCACGACCTCTGGGTCTTCTGCGACGAGGCCTACAGCGACTTCGTCATGGACGGCAGCTTCGTCTCGCTGGGGAGCATCGACCGGGAGAAGCGGCGCGCCGTGGTCTTCAACTCCGTGTCGAAGAACTACGGCATCTCCGGGTGGCGGCTCGGGTACGTGATCGCGAACGAGGCGCTGACGTTCCAGATCCTCAAGGTCAACCAGCACCTGATCACGTGCCCGGCGACGATCCTCGAGCACTACGTGGCGCGGCACTTCTACCCGCTCCTGGAGATCACCAAGCCGCAGATCCGCGCGGTGCTGGAGCGGCGCGACGCCCTGCAGCGCTCCATGGACGAGATCGGGCTCCAGTACCTGCCGGGGGCGGCGACCTTCTACTTCTTCGTCTCCATCGCGCCGTCGAGGCTCGGCTCCGAGGAGTTCTGCACGCGGCTGCTCATGGAGGACCACGTCAGCACCGTCCCCGGGATCGGGTACGGCGCCTCGTGCGACGGGTTCGTCCGCGTGTCGGTGGGGACGGCGCCGCTGGAGGAGAACCGGCACGGGCTCCGGAAGATCAAGGAGCTGATCGAGAAGACGAGGTAGCATGGCGGGGACGAGCAAGCTGCTGCATGTGCTCGGCGGAGGACAGTGGCAGCTCCCCACCATCGAGCTGGCCCGCTCGATGGGCTACCGGGTGCTCGTCACCGACATGTACCAGGAGCGCCCGGCGTACGCGCTCGCCGACCTCCACGAGGTCGTGGACCTCACCGACGCCGAGGGGACGCTCCAGGCGGCGCGGCGACACGGCATCGACGGCATCGTCTGTGACACGACCGACGTGGGCGTGCCGACGATGGCCTACGTCGCGGAGGCGCTCGGGCTGCCGGGCATCGGCCGGGAGGCGGCGCAGCGGTTCACCGACAAGTACCTGATGCGCAAGCTCACCGCCGCGGCTGGGATCCAATCGGTGCGCCACTACCTGGTCGGTTGCCTCGAGGACCTGGTGGCGGGCGCCGCGGCCATCGGCTACCCGGTGGTGGTCAAGCCGGCCGACAACCAGTCGAGCCGCGGCGTGCACCGCGTGGACGGGCCGGCGGGCCTCGCGGCCGCGTGGGCCGACGCCCGCCGCTTCACGCGGCAGCCGACGGTGCTGGTCGAGGAGTTCCTGCGCGGCACCGAGATCACGGTCGAGGGGCTGATGATGGGCGGCCAGTACCACACGCTGGCCATCTCCGACAAGGACCATTTCCCGCACCGGCCCGAGGTGGCCAACCGCCTCACCTACCCGGGCGCCTTCGACGAGCGCGTGCTGCAGACGATCCGCGCGACCAACGAGGCGGTGGTGCGGACGCTGGGCCTGCCGACCGGCGTCACGCATGCGGAGTACATGGTCGACGGCGGCCGGGTCGCGCTCGTGGAGATCGCGGCCCGCGGCGCCGGCAGCTTCGTCTACAGCCACATCGCGCCGCACGTGTCGGGCATCGACGCGCCGCGGCTCTACCTCCAGTTCGTGATGGGGGAGACGCCCGCGGTGACCGACCCGGGGAGCCGGCGGGCCGCGAACCTGGAGTTCTTCTCGTTTCCGGCGGGCCGCGTGACCGAGATCCGCGGGGTCGAGGAGGCACGGGCGCTGCCCGGCGTCGCGAAGATCCTGCTCGAGTTCGGCGTGGGCGACGAGCTGCGCCCGCCCGAGGACGACCGCTCCCGGCCGGGGCTCATGGTGGTGCTCGGCGACACCCGCGCCCAGGTGCTCGCCACCTCGGCCGAGGTCAAGCGCACCGTCCGCGTGGAGGTCGCGTGATGGCGGCGCGCGCGGACCTGAGCCGAGCGCGCCGCGGGGGTGCGGGGGGCATCGGAGGTGCGATGTGAGCGGAGCGAGCATGGCGAGCGGAGCGAGCGAGCACCGAACGGGCCCCCCGATCCTGATCGACGCTCATACCCACGTGTTCGCCGACCCGAAGCAGAACCCGTACCCGCGGCCGGGCGGCGCCGACGACCTGGTGCGGGACCTCGACGCGAACGGCCTCGACGCGGCCATCGTGATCCCGCTGCCGGGGTCGGCGTCGAACGACTTCGTCTGGCGCGAGTGCGAGCGGCACGCGGGGCGACTGCTGCCGCTCTACACGCCGGACCTCGGGGACCCGGCCCACGCGCTGGCGGCGATGGACGCGTTCTTCCGCGACCGCCGGCCGCGCGGCCTCACGATCCACCCCCGCATGCAGAAGGTGACCCCCGCCGACCCGGCCGTGGCGCAGGTCATGCGCTGGGCGGACGACCACGAGGTGCCGGTGGTCTTCGACGTCTTCCCGTTCGGCGACGACGTGGACGACCAGCGGCTCTGGCCGCTGGCGTACCACCGCCTGGCGCGCGAGTTCCCCGGAGTGACCATGGTGCTCGCGCACTCGGGCGGGTTCCGTGCGCTCGACGGGTTCATGGTGGCCAAGGCGAACGCGAACGTGGTGCTGGACGTCTCGCTGACGCTCCGCTACTTCCCCGACACCTCGGCGGAGCGCGACCTGGCCTTCGCGTGCCGGCGCCTGCCCGCCGGGCGCGTGATCTACGGGAGCGACTTCCCCAACATCGGCATCGACGAGTCGCTCCACACCGCGCAGGAGAAGCTGACCGGCCTCTCGGACGAGCAGCGGGTGGCGCTGTTCGGGGGCACCGCGCGGCGGCTGTTCGGGGAGTAGGGGCGGCCGCCCTCAGGCTCGGGGACCGGGGCCGGGCAAGTCCTCGCGGCGCACGTGGAACTGCGGGCGCTGCGCCGTCTGGTGGATGATGCGGATGAGGTACTCGCCGATCATCCCGAGGGAGAAGAGCGTCGCGCCGCCGAAGAACGTGACCAGCACCGCCAGCGACGGCCAGCCGGTCTGCTGCCGGATGCCCAGGATGCGCTTGGCGATGATCGTCGAGCCGAAGACGAGCGCGAGCGCCGCGGCGGAGATGCCGAGGACGCTGATCATGCGCAGCGGCAGCGCCGAGTGGTTGAACAGCAGGTTGGTGGCCAGGCGCAGGAGCGCCCGGAACGTGTAGCTGGAGCGCCAGTCGGCGCGCTGGTGGTGCTCCACCTCGACGTGGACGGCGCGCGTGGTGACCCTGAAGATCTCCGCGTCGAGGAAGAGGTAGGGGCTGCGCGCGCGCGTGAGCGCGTCGGCGACCTCGCGCCGCATGACGCGGAACGAGGAGAGGACGAGGCGCCGCGGCTTGCCGATGGTCGCGACCATGAGCGCGCGGACCAGGGCGCTGCCGGCGTTGCGCCAGGCGGCGTGGCGGCGGTGGTCGGCACCGCCGTAGACCACGTCGACGCCCGGCTGCAGCGCGTCGAGCAACCGCGGGATCTCCTCGGGCGGGTGCTGCAGGTCGTCGTCCATCGTGACGACGACCTGCCCGCGCACGCGCGGCAACCCGGCCATGATGGCCGCGTGCTGGCCGGCGTTGCGGAGCAGGTGGACCACCCCCACGTGCTCGGGGTCTGCGGCGCGGAGAGCGTCGAGCGCGGCGCCCACGCCGTCGGGGCTGTCGTCGTCCACGAAGACGACCTCGTAGGAGAGGTTCAGCCCCGCGAAGACGGCCCGCAGGCGCTCGAGGAGCGGCTGCACGGTCTTCTCGCTGCGGTAGCAGGGGACGACGACGGAACAGTGGGGCGCGGCGTCGCTCACGAGCCCGCTCCACCGTAGAAGTCGTGGATCGCGCGGATCACGTCGTCCTGCTCCTCGGCCTTCAGCGCGTTGTAGAAGGGGAGGCGCAGCAGCCTCGCGGCCAGGCGCTCGGTGACCGGCAGGCTGCCGGGCGCGAAGCCGCCGCGGCGGGCCATCGGGGAGTCGTGCAGGGGCACGTAGTGGAAGACCGCCTGGATGCCGCGTGCCTTGAGGAACGCCGTGAGGCGGTCGCGCGTCGGCAGATCCTCGCACAGCAGGTAGAAGAGGTGGTAGCTCGACTCGACGTGCGCCGGGATGCGCGGCAGCCGCACCACGCCGCGGCGCTCCAGGTCCGCGAGGCCGGCGGCGTACCGCTCGTGGATGGCGCGGCGCCGCGCGGCGACCTCGGCCAGGGCCTGGAGCTGCGCGAAGAGGAAGGCCGCCAGGAGGTCCGACGGCAGGAAGCTCGAGCCCGCGTCCACCCAGGTGTACCTGTCGACCTGGCCGCGGAAGAACTGCGAGCGGTTGGTCCCCTTCTCCCGCATGATCTCGGCGCGCTCGACGAGCGCCGCGTCGTTCACCACGAGGGCGCCCCCCTCGCCGCAGGACACGTTCTTGGTCTCGTGGAAGCTGATGCACCCGAGATCGCCCAGGGTACCCAGGGGCCGGCCGCGGTAGCGCGAGCCCAGCGCCTGGGCCGCGTCCTCGACCACGCGGAGCCCCTTCGCGCGTGCCAGCTCGAGGATCGGGTCCAGCTCGCAGGAGACGCCCGCGTAGTGGACGACGAAGATGGCCCGCGTGCGGTCGCCGACCAGCCCGGCGAGCAGCGCCTCGTCGAGGTTCAGCGTGTCCTCGCGGATGTCCGCGAAGACCGGCCGGGCGCCGCGCAGCACCACCGCGTTGGCCGTGCTGACGAAGGTGAACGAGGGGAGGATGACCTCGTCGCCGGGCCCGAGGTCGAGGAGCAGGGCGGAGAGGTCGAGGGCGTGCGTGGCGGAGGTGGTGAGCAGGCAGCGACGCGCACCAAGGACCTGCTCGAGGAGCGCGTGGCACCGCTTCGTGTAGACCCCGTCGCCCGAGATCTGTCCCTGCTCGATCGCGTCGCGGATGTAGTCCAGCTCGCGACCGAGCGGCGCGGGCCGGTTGAACGGGATGCGGTACAGGGCGCCGGCCATGACTGGTTACTTCTCGCTCCGACGCTTCAGATCCGCCAGACACCGTCGGAGGCTATCGCTGTGGGCTGCGGCGGCCTCGGGTCTCCAGCGTCGAGTTGCGAACTCGATGATCCGCCCCACGAAGCCGGGGCCGACGGTGGCAGATGTCCCCGGCGATGGAACCATGTCTTGTCGGATCGCCTTGCTCCGAGACAGCCGGGCAAGGTCGACGAGTGTCTCTTTCGGGTTCGGCAGCGTGTCAGGGACCACGGGGATCCTGCCCACCGGTACCTGCAGGAACTGTCCGAGGCGCTCTCGATCGGCGATGAGCCATGCCTCAACCGCTCGGACGGCGATCTGGAATCGCATCGAGCGTGCGGGGCTCGGCAGCAGCCGGGACAGCAGGTGCGGGGCGCAATCGGCGTCAGTGTCCAGGTCACGCAGGACAAGCCAGCAGGCGTGACGCGCGGCATTGTTGTAGCCGAGGAGCTGCCTGTCCAGTAGGGCCTTCCCCTGCAGCCCATGCACGGGGCCCATCTCGAGCCCGGCATGGTCCAGCAGTCGCTCGGCGACCGCGGCATCGCTCGGGCCTTCGACCGCTACCGTAACCGTGGCACGTGGCACCGCTTACTCCCCAAAGAGGGAAAGCTGCCGAGCGTCCCGGGGCGCCGTCCTGGGGAGCGCCGCCTCCGCCATGTTCAAGCCGCCCTCCAGCAGCGCCCGAACCTGCTCGTCGTCACTCGCCGGCTGGACATGGGTGTCCTCGGCCGACGGCACCAGGAGAAGGACCTCCTCTGCCGGTATTCCGGGGTCGGACAGCAGGTCCGCAGAATGGGTGCTGACGAGCACCTGTCGGCCCGTCTTTCGAACGACCCGTGCCATCATGGCCGGGATGTGGCGGATGACCTCGGGGTGCAGCGAGAGTTCTGGCTCCTCCAGCAGGAGTGGGTGGTTGCCGTCGAGGAGCACCCAGAGCAGCCCCAGCAACCGCAGGGTGCCGTCCGAGAATTGCTCCTCAGTCTGCCAGCCGGCGTGTGGCCGCCAGTGGCCATATAGCCCACGGAGATGCGGAACGCCGCGGGAGTCACGCTGCAGTTCCAGCTGCTCCAGTTGCGGGACCGCCACCTGGAGCGCCTCGTTGATGCGGCGGAGCCGCGAGCCGAGCGTCTTCTTCGGCGTCAGCGCCAACTGCTCGAGGAAATCGCCGCCAAACGGGTCCCGTGACCTGCCAACGGAGCGGTCCGGGTCGCGGACGAGTTGCGGCACGATGTGCAGATAGGACACCCGGGCGAAGAACTCCTGCAGGGCTCGGAACGCCTTGTTGGTGTTGACCTGTTGGAGGTGCGTCTGCGTCAGGAGGTTCTCGTCGGCGCGGTCCTTGCTGTCGGGCCTGTCCAGAACGAGTTCATTGCCGTGATGCACGACTTCACGCCTGATGATGGCGCGCTGCCGCTTGTCCTGGGTGAACTCGATTCGGTAGCGCCATGGGAGCCCATTCCCCAGATCGACGTCCACTTCGACGACGACGTTTGGAAACCGGCGGGCATGAAGGGAACGGATATGCGACACGTTCCGGCGCACCTGAGCCACCGCGCGCTGGAAGCCCCCCTGAGGGTCAGCCACATCGCGCAGGAACCGGAACGCATCGAGGAAGTTGGACTTGCCGGCGGCGTTCGGGCCCACGAGGAAGACCCGACTGCGCAGCGGGACGTCGACCCGAAGGAAGTTCCTCCAGTTCTCGAGGTGTAGCCGAGTGAACCTCATGCACCCCACGTGGCACCACTCCCGTCGGGCAGGGGAGCACAACGACAGCGAAGCATATTATCCCAAGCGCGACCTTGGCGCAGCAAAGGGTTGGCGGAAAGCCTGACCCGTGCCCGGACGCCGCCGGCCTGCACCCACGCCGTCCTACTTCACCGCCTCGCACCCCTCGGCCAGGCCGGCCTTGCACGCCTTCTCGAAGAAGTGCTTCGCCCTGGCGGCGCTCTTGGGCCCGCCCACGCCGCACTTGGCTTCGAGGGCGGCGCGCGGAGCGGGTGGGGCGGCGGCGAGCAGGCCCGGCGCCACGAGCGCCGCCACGGCCACGACGATCGGACCGAGACGCATGAACGTATGGTGCGGCCCGCGCCGGTGCGAGTCAACTGGTCCTGGCTACCGCGCCTCGAGCACCACGTCGTCGACGGCCCACCACCAGGCCCCCAGGAACACGCCGCCGTCGCTGTACCAGAAGCGGAAGGCGACGTTCGGCTGGAAGCGGACCTGGGCGCTCACGTCCGCCACCTCCTGGATGCCGCGATGGCTGAACGTGTAGGAGATGACGTCGATCCACGGTCCGCCGGTGCCGTTCAGCGAGTACTGCAGCTTGACCTCCTCGGAGGCGGAGGCGAGGTCGTAGTAGTCGTGCCAGTAGCTGAGCCGCACGTCGTAGTACGCGCTGAGGTCGAAGACGGGCGTCATGAGGCCGGACGCCATCGGCCAGCAGCTGTCGGAGTCGGCGACCGCGTACGCGCCGCCCGAGGGTGACCCCGTGGTGTTGCCTCCGGTGGTCTGGATCCACTGGCAGGAGCCCTGGTGGTAGACGGTCCAATCGGTCGGCAGCGGATCGAAGTCCTCCGCCATCAGCGTGGTCCACCTGCGGCACTGGCTGTTGCGGCACTGGTAGCCGGTCTGGCACTGGGCGTCACCCGTGCAGCTCGTGAGGCAGGCCGTGCCGGAGCAGATGTAGCCGCCGCACGAGGTCGTGCCGCCGTCGACGCAGGTGCCGCTGCCGTTGCAGGTGTCGACGTCGTGCTGCACGTTGCCGACGCACTGCTGGGCGACGCAGACGGTGCCCAACGCCCACTTGCGGCACGCGCCCGCGCCGTTGCACTCCCCGTCCTGGCCGCAGGTCGCCGGCACGTCCTGCGCGCACTCCTGCTTGGGGTCGGTGCCGTCGGTGGCGTCCTTGCAGGCCCGCGCGCCGTTACAGACCCTGCAGGTGCCGCACTCGGCGTCGGGGTCGGTGTTGTTGGTGATCGCCGAGCAGGTACCGGCCTTGCCCGTGAGGTTGCAGGCCTCGCAGGTCCCGTTGCAGTCGCTGTTGCAGCAGACGTTGTCCACGCACTTCCCCAGCAGACACTGGACCCCGTCGGTGCAGCCCGCGCCGAGGTCCTGCTTCGGGACGCAGGCGCCGCCCGCGCTGCAGTAGCTCCCCGTGCTGCAGTCGGTGTGCTGGGAGCAGTTCTGGCGGCAGTCGTTGCCAAGGCAGGCGTACGGCGCGCAGCTCACGCTGCCGCTGTCGATGCACGTGCCGCTGCCGTCGCAGGTGTCGGCGGGGTACCGGGTGCTCCCCGAGCAGGTCTGCGTCGCGCACACGGTGGATGGCCCCCACAGGCGACAGCCGCCGGCGCCGTCGCACGCGCCGTCGCGCCCGCACGTCGAGGCGGCCTGCTGGGAGCAGTTGTCCTTGGGGTCGGTCCCGACGGTGGCGCTGGTGCAGCCGCCGCTGCCGTTGCACACGCGGCACGAGCCGCACTCGTTGTCCGGATCGGTCTGCGCCCCGTGGTTGGTGCAGGTCCCCTCGGAGCCGGTGACGGCACAGGACCGGCAGGCCCCCGAGCAGATGCTGGTGCAGCAGACGCCGTCGACGCAGAAGCCGTCCACGCACTCCCTGGCGAGGCCGCACCCCGCGCCCGGGGGCCGCTTCTTCTCGCACTGGGCGCCGTTGCAGAAGAAGCCCGGCAGATGCTGGCAGTCGGGGTCGGCGGTGCAGGCGCCGCAGTAGGTGACCGACGCGAGCGTGGTCTCGCAGCCGTTGGTCGGGTTGGCGTCACAGTCGCCGAAGCCGGTGTTGCAGGAGGCGGTGGCGCAGCTCCCGGCGACACAGGCCGGCGTGCCGTTGGCCGTGGTGCACACGTGGCCGCACTGGCCGCAGTTGCTCGGGTCGGTCAGGAGGTCGGTGCCGCCGTCCGGGACCCCCGCGTCGGTGCCCGGGATGCAGCCGGCGATGCGGCCGACCACCGGCACCGTCGTGGGCGAGCCGGCCAGGTTGTACTTGACCACCAGGGAGATGTGCGGGACGTCGCCGTGGATGCCGTCGGCGGTGAACCGCACGTGCAGCCGCAGCTCGGTGGCGGGCACCGGTGGGGTGGCCGCCGGGTCGCCGATGCTGAGGAGGAACGGGAGGGTCGCGGCCTCCTCGATCGTCTGACCCGGGTTCGCAGGATCGTCGACCAAGGCGAAGATCATCACGGCGAAGTGCGTGGGGTCGGTGAGCGAGACCTCGGTCACCTTGATCGGCAGGTTGCCGTCACCCTCGTTGGTGAGCCCGACGACGCGGTCGACGGTGGTGCCGTAGTCCACGACCCCGTAGTCGATCACCGGGTTCCCGTCGGTGCTGACGGTGCACTCGGGCGGCGGCGACACGGCGAGGACGCACACGCCCAGCGCGGACGAGCCCTTCTCGCGCGACACCAGGTCGATGGTGGCGTCGGAGCTGGTCGGGTCGGGGTCGTTGCTGTGGATCTTGATGGAGCCGGTCGGGAGGACCACGTCGTTCGGACGGAGCACGACGGCGACGGTGACCGAGGCGTCGGGCTCGATGGCGAGGGGCAGCGGGCCGTGGACCACGGTGAAGGCGCCCACCGTGTGGTCCTCGATCAGGTTGATGGTGGCCACCGAGAGCGTGGCGCCGCCGGTATTGGCGATGGTGAAGCTCTGCGTGTACTCGCCCCCGACGAGCGGGTTGCCGAAGTCGAGCAGGAGGGGGGTGACCGCCATCCGGCCCGCGGCCGGCCGGTCGGGCCCGGAGTCGGCGGGCCCCGCGGGCCGGCAGAGCCCGGCGCTGCAGGTCTCGCCGGGGCGGCACTGGCTGTCGTCGGAGCACGGCTGCAGGGCCGTGTCGGTCCCCGCGTCGGCGGCGACAGGCGGGGCGGTGCTCGCGCAGGCCGTGACGAGGCCCGCGGCCAGGGCGAGCGCGACGATGTGCGTGGTGCGGCGCTGCATGCTGTCCACCTCGGCTCCATTGTGCCCGCCGTCGGGACCCATAGTCAACACGGGCTCGCCGCGCGCCCCGTTGGCGCCCCGTCGCCGGCGACCGGACGCTTGACATCCTCGCCGCCAGCCCTAGAGTAGCCGTGCAGTTGCACGCACACGGAGGTCTCGGGAATGGGCTACAACGACAACCGCCGCTCCAACAAGATGCGGCAACGGACGCGCCAGAAGAAGCGGAAGGAGCGCATCGCCAGGCGGCGTACGCGGCTCCGTCAGGAGCGCGCGTCGGCCGTGGCCGCGGCGCCCGTCAAGAAGCGTGCGGCGAAGGAGCCCAAGGTCGTCAGGGAGCACAAGGAGCCGAAGCCGGCCCCCGAGACGCCCACCGAGCCCCCCGTCGAGGCCGCCGCCGCGCCCGCCGCCGACCCCTCCGCCCCCCAGAGCGAGTAGCCGACCTCCTCCCCGGCAGCGCCTGACCGCCGCGCCTGACCCCGCGCCATGGAGCGCCGCTCGCGCGCCCGGCGCCCGTCAACGTGGCCTGTGCTACAGTGCCGCCCGCACATGGCGTCGAGGCGGTCCATCCTCTGGGCGTTCGTTCCGCTCTGCGTCGCCTACCTCTACTTCACGCCGTACTTCCGGCAGATCAACAACCCCAACGAGAACGTCCGCCTGTACCTCGTGCGCTCGCTGGTCGACCGCGGCAGCCTGGTCATCGACCCCGAGCTGCACGAATGGGGCTACGTCAACGACCGCTCCGTCTACCAGCGGCGCAACTACTCCGCGAAGGCGCCCGGCACGTCGCTGACCGGGGTCCCGGGGTACTGGCTCCAGAAGCAGGTCTTCAAGGCGCTGGGGTGGGAGCTCACCAAGGCCCGCATCACGTACGTGGTGCGCGTGACCGCGGTGGTCATCCCGACGCTGTTGTTCCTGCTCTGGTTCGGGCGCTTCCTGCAGCGACAGGGGGCCTCCCCGCACCTGCGCGACCTGACCATGGTGGCCCTGGGTCTCGGCACGCCGCTCTACGCCTACGGCACGGTCTTCGTCGCCCACGCGCAGGTCGTGGTGTGCGCGTTCGGCGCGTTCATGCTCACCCGGGTGGCCGCCGACCTCGATCGCGAGGGGGTGAGCCCGCCGCACGCCGTCGCCTGGCGCCTCGGCGCGGCCGGCCTCCTGGCCGGCTGGGCCGCGCTCACCGAGTACCAGGTCGTGCTCGTCTCGGCCGTGCTCCTCCTGCACGCGCTCCTGGCCCTGCGCCACCGCTGGCGCACGCTCTGGTTCTGCGCCGGCGCGCTCCCCGTGGCGGTGCTGCTCCTCGGCTACAACTACCTCTGCTTCGACGGCATCTGGGAGTTCTCCTACAGCCACCTCGAGAACGCGGAGTTCTCGCACAACGCGGCGACGGGCACGTTCGGGTTCACCGAGGTCAAGCTCGCCTCGCTCGTGGACATCCTCTTCAGCCCCGGCAACGGGATGTTCTTCTTCTCCCCGCTGCTCGCCCTGGGCACGGTCGGCTGCGTGCTCGCGCTCGGCCGCCGGCGGCAGCGACTCGACGGCGCCATCGCCCTGGCCGCGTTCGCCGGGGTGATCGCGTACCTCGCGGGGAACGTCGCCTGGCGCGCCGGCTGGGCCGTCGGCGCCCGGTACGCGACGGTGGTCGTGCCGTTCCTGGCGTACGGCGTCGTGCTGCTCATCGTGCCGTTGCAGGAGCGGACGTCGGGCTGGGTGCTCTCGGCGGTGGCCGCGGCCTCCGGCATCGCTGCCGTCGGCGTGTCGAGTGTGGCCGTGGTCTACCCGCACTACCCGCAGGAGTTCCGCAACCCGACCTTCGACCTGGGGTGGGCGCTCGTGCGCGACGGGTACCTGCCCTACTCGATCGGGTGGTTCTTCGGGCTCTACGGCCGCAAGGCGCTCTACCCCCTGGCCCCGTTCCTGGCCCTGGCGCTCTACCTGCTGCTGGCGGGCCCGGGGTCGT
>JACRCY010000541.1 GCA_016218785.1 Deltaproteobacteria bacterium | reverse complement strand
CTCGGGAGCGCGGCGGGTGGCAGCGTGGGCGAGGCCGAGGGCGCGCAGCGACGGAAGGTGGCGCGGGTCGCGGTTGAGGGCCTCGGCGAGCAGCGGCACGGTGGCGGGGAAGGCCCCCTGCTCGATCCGCACGCGGGCCTCGAGGTACGGGCCGCGCGGGTCCCGCGGCTGCTGCTCGGTCAAGGCCCGTGCCCGGAGCGCGGCCCCGGCGAGATCGCCGCCGATGAGCGCCAGGTAGCCGTCGGCCGCCACCACGTCGGGGTGGTTGCCGGCCCGCGCACCGGCGGCGGCCACCGCGGCCTTGGCAGGAGCGACCGGCTCGCCGAACTCGAGGGCGAGGGCCGCGGCGGTGAAGGCGCGCGCGGCCAGGGCGCGCACGTCTCGGGGCCGGTCCGCCGCCGCCTGCTCGAACGCCCGCAGCGCGATCTGGTGTCCCGGGTAGTTCCCGGTCGCCACCTGGCGCCAGGCGACGGTGAGCTGGCTCTGGGCGTGGTGCCGCGCGCGCAGCGCGCCGATGACGAGACCGATGGCGATCACGAAGAGGAGCGCCGCCGCCCCCAGCGCGGCCAGGCGGCGGACGCGGGTCGGGCCCTCGCCGAGGTGCGCCTCGAGGAACTCGCGCCACGAGGACGCGTAGCTCTCCCGGACCGGCGACGGGCGCGCCGTCGTCGTGTCGTCCTCGTCCTCCTCCTCGTCCGCGCTCCAGGGCGGGACGAGAGCGGTCACCCGGCGGCCTTCAGCGGACACCGGCGCGAGGCGGGGGGCCGGGTTCTTCGCGGCCCGCCGATTCTCCGGCACCGTGGGCTCGTGGAGATCGTCCTCCGAGTCCTCGCGCGCGGCCGGACCGACGGCGCGCGCCGCCCCCCAGATCGGAGACTCGCGCGGATCGGCGGAGGCGATGATCTGGAGCGGCGCGAGGCCCGGCCGGCGACCGGCGCCCGGAGCGGGCTCCTCCGGCGGCGGCTCCGGGGCCCGGGCGCCCTGGGCACCCGGCCAGCCCGCGGTCGGCACGTCGGTGCGGGCCGCCGAGGGGCGCCCCCACTCGTCGCTCCCCGGATACTGCGCCGGCGAGGGGGGAGAGGGCGCAGGAGGCGCGTAGGCCGGGGGCGCCGATGGCGGCCCCGCGTACGCCGGGGGCACTGGCCCGGAGGGCATGTACGTCGGGGGCAGGGCCGCGGGCTGCCAGCGCTCGAGGACGGGCAGGACCTTGGCCGGCAACGGCGTCCCGGTCGCCGGGGCCTGCTGCTCCCCGGTCGCCGCGCGGAGCCAGGCGGGGGGCAGCGGCCCTTGCGGCGGCGGCTCGGCCGCCGTCGGGCCCGGGGCCTCGTCGGGCTCGATCTCGATCCCGTCGTCCTCGTCATCGTCGTCGACCACGAGGTCGCCCTCGCCGAGCTGGATGGAGCCGGTCTCGGTGAGGGGCATGTGCGTCTCGGCGTCGATGCTCCCCGAGACGCTGACGGGCCGCTGCCCCTGGCCGAAGGGGGTGGCCAGTGGCGCCGCGGGCCGCGCCGGCAACGCGAGGAGCTCCGTCGGCGCGGCCGTCTCCAGGGGGCTCGTGGGCTGCTCCATGTGATCCGCCGACCACGGCCTGGTGTTGAACTCGTCGCTCGGCTCGGGCCACCTGCGGCCGGCGGGGGCCGCCGGACCCCTGGCGGGCGCGGGCTCGCCCGCGCCCCTGGCGGGTGGCGGCGCGGCCGGCCGCGCGCCCGGTGGGACCAGGCTCACGATGGGCGCCGCGTTGAAGAACTCGGGCGGCATGTCGTCGACCACCGTCGAGTCGGGCTCGTCGAAGTCGCTGGAGAGGTCGGTGGTGGGCTGCGGCACCATCCCATCGACGCCGCCCGGCGCCTGCTCGGCCATCTCCCGGAACGCGCGGAAGGCGGGGTACTCCTTGGTGCCCGGTCCCTCGCTGGTCCGATCCGGGAACAGCCCGTCGCGCCGCGCCGCCGCGATCTCGTCGAGGAGCAGCTTGACCCGTTGCTGCTGGGGCGCCAGCTGGTAGGCCAGCTTGAGCGTCTCCTCCGCGTCCTCGTAGTCGCCCTTGAGGTAGAGCGCCTCGCCCTTCAGGAGGTGCGCGGTGGCGTTCGCCGGGTCGGCCTCGATGGCGACCCGCATCTCGCCCAGCACCTCGTCGTGGCGGCCGAGCGCCATGAGCGCCTGGCCCAGCAGGATCCGCGCCTCGACGACCCCCGGGTGCTGGAGCAGTCCCAGCCGGCAGACCTTGACGGCCTCCTGGTACTGCCGGCGAGCGATCAGCTCCTGGCTCTGCAGTACGAATTCGGAAGGGGACCCGGCCATCGGATCAGTGCCCAATCCTTTATTATATGCCGGAATCCTTCACGCAGCGCGCCCCGGAGCCCGCTCCGCCTCACGCGGGCCGCGACGCGGGCTGCGTGGCGGGAGCCCGACGGCGGCGCGGGGGGTCGGGCAACGGGTCGCCGCGCAGCCGCCGCTCCCTGACGATGAGCCACGTACCCCGGCGCGGCTCCCAGCGCTGCTCGAGGACGGTCTTCTTCACCACCGGGTCGTTCTTGGCCAGCCACGACAGGGCGATCACCACGCTCATTCTCGCGCCGTCGGGCGCGGCCACGCGGCGGGTCACCTCCAGGTCGGTGACGTCGATCTGGTCCGCCAGGCTCTCGTGGGCCTCGAGGTAGGCCTTCCGCAACTCGGGCGCGACGTGGTTGCTGGCCGTGTCCCACTGCTGCCACCGCATGGCGTCGGTGAGGAGGGTCAGCGAGTCGGCCAGCTTGTCGCGGCTCGAGGCGCCGCCCGAGCAGCCCGGCCCGGCCGCGGCGCCGAGCACTCCCGCGATCACCACCCGGAGCGCGAGGCCCGAGCGCCCCCGCGGCGCCATAGCGATGTTGCCGGCATGCACGCAGGCAGGATAGCGCCGGCCGCGTCCGGAATCAAAAACTACCGCCGGCGCAGCACCTTGCGGGCCTTGGCCCGGTCCTCCGCGGTGAACTCCTTCAGCACCACGAGCGCCGCGAAGAAGACCACCAGGACGACCAGGCACTCCGCGCCGGCCACGGCCGTGACCACGAGCTTGCCGCCCCGAGGATCCGGGAGGAACCGCCCCGCGCCCCACGCCGCGGCGGCGGCCACGGACACGCGCAGGGCCGTCGACACCGGCAGGAACGCGCCGAAGATGCGGCGCAGGGTGACGGCGCAGAGGACGAAGCCCACGACGAGCGCCAGGCTCTGCGACGAGGCCACCCACAGCAGGGCGCGACCGGTGTCGAGGCCGGCCCGCGGGATCGCGAGGTAGTCGAGCACCCCCGCGAGCGCGAGCGTCACGCCGCAGAGGACCGTGGCCGCGAGCGTCCGGCCCGCCCCGTTGAGGATGGTCCCGCCGATCGAGAAGAGCGAGAAGAAGATCTGCCCCAGGGCGAGCACGGTGAGGGCGGCGGCCCCGGTGTCGGCGGCCTTGAGGCCGAACGGGACCTGCATCACCGCGTGCGCCGTGGACGAGAGGGTCACCGCGAGCGCCACCGAGAAGATGAGCGAGTAGCGCATCGTCTGCCTGATGTAGCCGCGCGTGGTGGCGTGGTCCGCTGCGAACGTGGAGCGCGAGACCAGCGGGAAGATCACGAAGGCCACCGCCAGGATCGCCTGGTAGGGGATGCGCGCCAGGGTCTGGGTGGCCTCGTAGAAGCCCGTGGCGCGGGACGCCGCCTCGGCCGCGCCGACGATCCCGGCGGCCCGGGCCGCCTCGGTAAACAGGCGCTTGAGCAGGAACTGGTCGACGACTAGGAGCAGGTTCAGGAACAGCATGTAGAGGAGCAGGGGGGCCATGTACTTCGCCACCGTCAGCGCGGAGAAGCTCCCGCTCGAGCGGCGCAGCCCGACCACGAAGACCGACACCACCAGGATGATGGCCGCGGCGCCGAGGAAGCCCGAGAGGGCGCCCGCGAGGCCGAGGCCCACGCCCGCGCCGAGGATGATCAGGGTCGGCCGCACGGTCGAGTAGGTCATGTCGAGGCCGGCCTGCTTCTTGAACTGGCTCTGGCCGTTGGCCGACCCAACGAAGACGGCGTAGAACGAGTAGCAGACCACGATCCCCGCCGCGATGCGGATGTAGGGCGCGAGGCGCGGGTCGTGCAGCAGCCCGGCGAGCCACGGGGCGGCGAAGAAGAGGACGCCGCCCAGCAGGAGCCCGAAGAAGACCTGCATGCGCAGCGCGGCGTGCTTGACCGCCTCGGCCTGCTCCGGCCGCTCGGCGGTGAACTTCGAGGTGGACTGGATGGTGCCGATGACGACGACGTTGTTGAACCAGGAGGCGAGGTTCTTCACCACGCCGTAGTCGCCGTAGAGCTTCTCCCCCAGGAGCGGCCAGAGCGCGAACTGGATCACGTAGCCCGACACCATGAAGTAGAACTTCGCGATGGCGATGAAGATCACCCCGCGGCCCGCGGTGACGGTGGCGTCGGTGGCCGAGGCCTGGCTGCTCACGCCGCCGTCGGGCGCCGTCTCGCGCGCTCCGCTACCTGGGGACTGGGCCATGTGGGTGCGGGGCGGAACGTATCAGGAGTCGGCCCACGCAGCCAGGAAGTCCTCACGCGGAATCCCCGCCTGGCGGCAGATCGTGCGCAACGTAGAGCCCTTGATCGTGGGGTGGTTCGGCATGGTCAAGGGGGGTGGCGCTTCCATCGGGGTTCTGCCGCGCCAAGGCGATGTGGTTGCCTCCCTGACGACGACTCCGTCCAAGCCCACCGGGTACGCCACGTACCCGTCCTCGTGCCGCAGGGCCACGATCTTGAAGTGACGCCTTGCCCACAGTAGTAGCCCGGCCGGGTCGCCAGTGCCAAGGACGTCGTCTGGCCCCTGGGAAAGCGGGGAACCCTCCTTTACGCGGTGGGGAGGCCGTGCTATGCGTCGGCAGAACGAACCGCGCAGGGAACGCCACTCTCGGGAGGAGTCACTGATGTCACGCATCGCACCTGCAGCTCTCGCGCTCGTGCTGGCACTGTCGCTCGGCTGCCGCGAGAGCAACAACCCCGGGCAGCACGACGCTTCCATCGACCCGCACGGTGACGGCGGCGTGCAGCAGGACGCCAACAACAACGGTGACGGCGGCGGCACGTTCGGCACGATCAAGGCCGCCCGCGAGGCGAACCTCGCGGCCTTCGCGCCGGTGACCATCGAGACCGCGGTGGTGACCGGCGTGAACTGGAGCAGCACCACGGCCAAGGCCTACATCCAGGACGCCGCGGGCGGCCCCAAGTCGGGCATCATGCTCTACTGCAAGTATGCCTCGGGCGGCACGTGCCCCATGGGCGACGCCATGAAGGCCCTCAAGATGGGCCAGAAGGTCAAGGTGGTCGGTACCTGGGACGTCTACAACGGCCAGGAGGAGATCAAGCCGACGGCGGTCACCGTGCTCGACTCCAACGAGGGAGCGCTGCCGCCGTACGCGGAGATCTCCGCGGCCCAGGCCGTGGAGACGCTGACCCAGAGCGACTACGAAGGCTGCCTGGTGAAGATCAGCGGCGTCTCCGCGACCACGCCGCTCACGGTCACCAGCATGACCCCGGCCGGGTTCGTCAACGACAACTACAATAGCACCGGCGCCTGCTGCTGTGGCCCGCCCTACAGCGCCTTCGAGGTGTCGGACAGCTCGGGCAACAAGATCGCTGTCACGACCAACTTCTACCGCAACATCGACCTCGGCACCGACGGCACCTGCATCATGATCTTCGATGGTGGCGTGCCGGCGGACAAGCTGGTGGTCGTGGGCGACAAGTTCAACATGCTCGCTGGCATCCTCGACATGGACCCGTACGACATGAACGGGATCACCCTCACCCCGACGGCCGGGAATCAGTACGAGTACGTCCCCGCCGGCGATCACGACGGCGGCCTGTAGGCCGCGCGCGCCGCGCGACGGCCCTCCCGCCGCCCCCCCTGCGCATCCCTGCCGTCGGTTCCCGACAGCAAACGACATTCATGCAATGGCCTGGCCGGGCGGGTATAGTCCTGCCCGGTCGCCGGCGCGCGCGCTCCTCTGCCGCGCGGCCCGGCTCCAAAGGAGGGAATCGACGCATGCGACCCGCCTACCGAGAGGGCCTGTGGCCCTGGCTGTTCCAGCGGGTGACCGCGGTGATCCTGGCGGTGGGGCTCCTGCTCCACTTCGTCGCGGTCCATTTCATGGTGAAGCGCCCGCTCTCGTTCGACCAGATCCGCGAGCGCCTGGCGACCCCGACGTGGGCGATCATCGACGGCATCCTGCTCGTCTGCGCCGTCTACCATGGGCTCAACGGCGTCCTCGGCATCTACCAGGACTTCAACCCGCGGCCCGGCATGCGACGGTTCGTCGGGGCGCTGTTCGGCGTGGTCGGCCTGCTCACCGTCGCCTCCGGCATCTACGTCCTCGCCCACCACGTCCAGGCCGCGCAGTACCTGGCGCTGCGGAAGTAGGAGGGAGCCATGAGGCAATCTGGTGGGTTCTTCGGCGACCTCCGGCTCAACCTCAATCCGGGGCACCTCGGCTACTACGCGATGCGCCTGACCGGCATCGCGCTGGCGGTCTACGTCTTCGCCCACATCTACTCGCTGCACTTCGTGACGGAGACGGCGAAGACCAACAACCCCTGGGACGGCATCAACGCCTGGAACAAGATGGTCGGGGCGTACGACTCGGTGATCGGCCACGTGATCGAGTACCTGCTGCTCCTCGCCGTCGTGTTCCACATGTTCAACGGGCTGCGCCTCGTCTTCATCGACTGGTTCGAGCTGTCGAAGAGGGCGAACCGGATGCTCTACTTGACGGTGCTGTGCATGGTGGCGGTGTGCGCCATCGCGGCGCCGGTCTTCTTCCCCGAGATCTTCGGGCGGGTGGGGTAGGGGAGACGGCCATGCAATACACCGAGGTCCTCGTCGTCGGCGCCGGCCTCGCCGGGCTGCGCGCCGCCATCGGCGTCAACGAGCGCAACCACAAGGCGCTGGTGCTCTCCAAGGTGCACCCGCTGCGCTCGCACTCCATCGCCGCC
Source organism: Deltaproteobacteria bacterium (assembly GCA_016218785.1). Lineage (GTDB taxonomy): Bacteria > Myxococcota_A > Polyangia > JACRCY01 > JACRCY01 > JACRCY01. Next base: position 4,081 of record JACRCY010000541.1, on the reverse strand, counting down.
CAGGGCGGCGTCAACGCCGCGCTCGGCAACCACCACCGCGGCGTCACCGACACGCCGCTGAAGCACGCCTTCGACACCGTGAAGGGGTCCGACTACCTGGCCGACCAGGACGCCGCCATCCTCATGTGTGAGGAGGCGCCGAAGCGCATCTACGAGCTGGAGCGCTGGGGGTGCCCCTTCTCGCGCACGGTCGACGGCAAGATCGCGCAGCGCCCCTTCGGCGGCGCCGGCTTCCCGCGCACCGCCTACGCGGTCGACCGCACCGGCCACGTCATGCTGCACACCCTCTACGAGCAGGCCGTGCGCTTCGAGGAGTACTCGGAGCGCCAGGAGATGGGCTTCCTCGACGAGTGGCTCGTGACCAGGCTGGTGGTCGACGCCGGCGTCTGCTGCGGCGTGGTGGCCGTGAACCTGCTCACCGGCGAGGTGGAGGGGATCACGGCCGAGGCGGTGATCTTCGGTACCGGCGGCTCGGGCCGCATGTACGCGCAGAGCACCAACGCGCTCATCAACAGCGCGCACGGCATGGCGGTCGCCTACTGGGCCGGAGTGCCCCTCAAGGACATGGAGTTCATCCAGTTCCACCCGACCACGCTGTGGGGCACCAACATCCTCATGACCGAGGGGTGCCGCGGGGAAGGTGGGTTCCTCACGAACTCCGAGGGCAAACGCTTCCTGGCCGACTACCCCGACTCGCAGAAGGCCATGGAGGTCGCGCCGCGCGACATCACGGCGCGCAACATGACGCGCGAGATCCTCGCCGGCCGCGGCGTCAAGGGGAAGTACCTCAACCTCGACCTCCGGCACCTCGGCGCCGACAAGATCAACGCGCGCCTCCCCGGCATCCGCGAGATCGCGATGAGCTTCGCCGGCGTCGACCCCATCGTCGACCCGATCCCGGTCATCCCGGCGCAGCACTACACCATGGGTGGGATCTCGACCAACATTCACTGCGAGACCGAGGTGAAGGGGTTCTACGCCGCGGGCGAGGCGGCCTGCGTCAGCGTCCATGGCGGCAACCGCCTGGGCGGCAACTCGCTGCTCGACACGGTCGTCTTCGGCGCCATCGCCGGCTGGAAGGCTGCGGACTTCGTGGACGGAAAGGCCGCCATGAAGCAGGGGATGAAGGCGGTGGAGGCCGCGGTCGAGGAGGAGAGGAAGGTCCTCGACGCCCTGCGCAACGCCGCGGGCACGGAGGACCCGGCCGCCATCCGCGACGAGCTGGGTCAGGCCATGCAGGAGGGCGTCGGCATCTTCCGCGACAAGGAGAAGATCCAGAAGGCGTTGGGCACGGTCCTGGCGCTGAAAGGACGCTTCCAGGACGTCAAGGCGACCTACCGGGGCCGGGGGATGAACCCCGAGCTGACGAACAACCTCGAGCTCCGGGCCAACCTCGACGTGGCCGAGGTGGTGGTGCGCGGTGCGCTCGGGCGCGAGGAGAGCCGCGGCTCGCACTTCCGGGTCGACTTCCCCCAGCGCGACGACGCGCGCTTCCTGCAGCACACGGTGGCGCGCCACGTGGACGGGGAGGGGAAGATTTCGTTCTCGCCGGTCGCGCTCGGTACGTGGGAGCCCAAGGAAAGGAAGTACTAGCGCCATGGCCGCCACCTGCCGCTTCTCGATCTTTCGCCACGATGCCGCCGCCGACGAGGCGCCGCGGTTCCAGCAGTACGAGGTCCCGTACACCGAGGGGCTCACCGTCCTCGGGGGGCTCATCCATATCCAGCAGCGCCTGGACGGCTCGCTGGCGTTCCGGTACTCGTGCCGCGCGGGCGTGTGCGGGTCGTGCGCCATGCACATCAACGGCCGCTACCGGCTGGCGTGCGAGACGCAGGTCGCCGACTGCAAGCTGGACGTCGCCGTGCGCCCCCTCGGCCACCTGCCGATCGTCCGCGACCTGGTCGTCGACATGGGTCGCTTCTGGAAGCACTACCAGCACATCAAGCCCTACCTGATCCCGGGCACCCCCCCACCCGCGGCTGGCGAGTACGTCCAGACCCCCGACGATCGCGCGCGGCTCGACGTCATCATCGACTGCATCCTGTGCGCGTCGTGCTACGGCGCGTGCACCACGACCGCGGCCGATCCCGAGTTCCTGGGGCCGGCCGCGCTCGCCAAGGCCAACCGCTTCCTCGTCGACTCGCGCGACGCGGCGACCGAGGAGCGACTCGAGCTGGTCTCGGGCGACCACGGCGTGTGGCGCTGCCACCAGATCTTCTCGTGCCAGCAGGTCTGCCCGAAGAGCATCAACCCGCCCGGGTCGATCGCGGATCTCAGGCGAGCCGCCATCCGGCATCGCCTGAGGCGTCGAGCCCACCCAGAGTAGCCTAGAGACAGGTCGACCCCGCCACGCAGCACGGGTGGCAGTCCCACGTCGGGCCCACGCTGCCGAAGGCAGCGAAAGGAGCTGCCGCCACCGCCGCGGGAGCCCGGCTGGCCGTCGACACCCTGCCGGAACAATCCTTCATACCACGCGGGGACAGTCGACAGCACTGGGCGGCGGCTGGTACGCTCGCTCATGAGGTGACGGATGTCGTCTCGCTGGCTCACCGTAGCCTGTGCGGCGGTCGTGGCCGCGTGCTGGGGCTGCGGCACGTCGCTGCAAGCGGATGGCGGCCTCGACGGGGGAGGCGACGCCGGCGCCGCGGACGCCGGCGCTGGGGCGACCCCATACGTGCTCGGCTTCGGCGGGCTGGGGAACCTGCCGAAGCGGGAGCCGGCCAAGGCCCAGGCCTTCCTCGACGCCATGGGGTATGCGAGCGAGGGCGCCTACTACGACGACGTGGTCGCACGCGCCCGGGCCCTCGGCGCGCCCATGGTGCGCGGGCACATGTACTACACGGGGAACGGGACCTTCGTGGTCGAGGAGATCGTGCCGCGCGTGGAGACCGCGGGCGACTTCGAGGTCTACGGGTGGGTCAACCCCATCCCGCCCTTCGAGGCTGCGGACGCGGCCTTCGAGGCCGCCCTCGACGCGCTGGTGCGCGCGCACCCGGGCATCCGCGACTGGCAGCTGGGCAACGAGCCCGACCTGATGTGGAACCAGGCCACGGCCGCCACCAACTACCCGGCCTTTTTCGTGCGGGGCCAGCAGGTCGTCCGGGCCGCCTGCCCCGACTGTCGGATCCTCCTGGCCGGGATCAGCAATCAGTACGATTCCTCGTCCATCAACTTCCAGGTTTTCGAAGGCTTCCTCGACGCCATCGTGGCGGCAGGGCTGCCCACGCGCCCCTTCGACGTCTTCGACATGCACTACTACCCCTCCGCCCCGACCCGAGAGGCCATCACGGGGGCCGCGGCAGCGTACCGGGGCATGGTCGAAAGCCGGGGCATCTCGGGCGTCGATTACTGGTCCACGGAGACCGGTCTCTACACCGGCGACCCGACGGCGCCGGGCATGGACCCGCGCACCGAGGAGGACCAGGCGCGCGACCTGGCCCGGATGGTCGCGTGGATGGGCGAGGCGGGCGTGCGGCGCATCTACTGGTGGACCCTGATCGAGGAGTGGGGCGGGTTCTCGGACTTCTTCCAGAACATGGGTCTCGTCTACAACGGCCTCGGCGAGGAGGCCAGCGCCTCGCCCCCGATCGCCGCGGGGACGAGGAAGAAGGCGCACACCACTTACGAGCTGCTCGCGAAGGCGCTGCGCGACGTCAGCGGCGCGAGTCGGCCGGCGGCCGGCGTGTACCGGTTCGAGCGGGCGCAGGGGCCCGTGTACGTGGTCTTTGCCGAGGATGGCGTGACCAGCGTGACGCTCGACGGGCTCGCGTCGGCGCAGGTCCAGGTCCAGGTGCTCGTGCCCGACGCGCAAGGGCAGACGCCGACGACGACGCTGGACGTCACCGCGAGGACCGTGGCCATGGAGGTTGACGCCACTCCGCGGCTGGTGACGCCGGCGCCGTAGGCGCGCGCCGGCGCCTCGGCACGGCGGCGCGCCGGAAGGGTGTGATTCAATGCCCTTGGTGAGGCACCGAGTCGGCCGCTGACGAGCCTCCGTCGAGAGAAAACTTGCCAACCGTCGGGATGCCGCTATCATGTTGAGCGTGGCGCCGACCTCACGCCTCGCCGTCGGACATCTACG
>JACRCY010000548.1 GCA_016218785.1 Deltaproteobacteria bacterium | reverse complement strand
CGAGCAGCAGGCCGGCCAGGAGCCCGGGCACGAGGCGAGCACGCTTCACCCACATACGCGGCAGCCTCCACGCAGAGACAGATGCGCTCGTGCGCCCATGGTCGCAGGGCGAGTGGAGTTTGTCAAACGAGGTCCGTGGCGCGAGAGGTCAGCCTCGCGGACGAAGCGGAGCCGCTACGGGTTGAGTTGCGTGGGGATGTAGAGCACCGTCAACGTGGGGCCGCAGTACGAGGTCATCGTGGTGGAGGACACCGTTTTGACCTGGCCGCGCACGTTGAGGGTACCTCGGCCCGGGCCACGCTGCTCACGATCAGGGCGGCGGAGTACGTACGACATCGCCGGTCGCTACCGTCAAGACGAATGACGGAGAAACGACAAACGACACCCGTTCCGGGCGCCTTGCCGACCGGCGGGCGGGAGGCGGCCATCAGGCGGCCGGCGCCCCGGCCGAGGCCTTCTCTTCCGGCGCCCAAGCCTCTTGCTCTGGCCGCGCTGCCATGTGCTATACCTAACCCGGCCGCGGCGGTCAGGCAGTGACGGGTTGGCACTGCGGCGTTGCCGCGCGCCACGGTACGTGGACGAGTGGACCTCCTCCGCAGCTTCCAGAGCCCGGTGCTCGTTCTCGCGGGGCACTTCGGCAGCGGCAAGACCGAGATCGCGGTCAACCTCGCGCTCGAGCTCGCCGGAGTGCGTCAGGTCAACCTCGTCGACCTGGACCTGGTGAAGCCCTACTTCCGCTGTCGCCTCGCGCGCGACGCCGTGGTGCCGCGGGGCGTGCGGCTGGTGGCCCCCGAGGGCGAGCTGAGCCAGGCCGACCTGCCCATCCTGCTCCCCGAGATCGCGGGGCTGCTCCGGCAGCCCGACCAGACCACGATCCTCGACGTGGGCGGCGACGACAGCGGCGCGCGCGTGCTCGGCGCCCTGGCCGGGGCGATGCCCGACACGTACGAGCTGCTGCTGGTGGTCAACGCGCGGCGGCCGTCCACCGAGGACGCCGACGCGACCCTGACCGTGATGGCCGAGATCGAGGCCGCCGCCCGCCTCCGGGTGACCGGCCTGGTGTCCAACACGCACCTCATGGCCGAGACCACGCCGGCGATCGTCCAGGAGGGCATCGCCCTGTGCCGCGCGGTCGAGGCGCGCAGCGGCAGGCCGCTCCGCTTCGCCTGCGCCGAGGCGCCGCTGGCCGCGTCCCTGGGCGACCTGGACGTGCCGCTCCTGCCGCTGCGGCGTCACATCCTGCCACCGTTCCTGCACCGCCCGGTGACCACCCGGCTCTCCGTGTGAAAGGAGCCTGAACCGGTGCCGCGCATCGAGATAACCCGCGACCAGTGCAAGGGGTGCGAGCTGTGCGTGCACGCCTGCCCGCAGGGCATCCTGGGCATGTCGAAGGACATCAACAAGAAGGGCTACTTCTTCGCCCAGGTCGTCGACGCGCCCCGTTGCATCGGCTGCCGCATGTGCGCCATCACGTGCCCCGACGTGGCCATCGCGATCGGCATGCACGGAACGATGTACCACTACTTCACCTACTGATCCTGGCGGACCCATGGCCAAGAAACTCATGAAGGGGTGCGAAGCCATCGGCGAGGCCGCCATCCAGGCCGGCTGCCGGCTCTTCTTCGGCTACCCGATCACTCCGCAGAACGAGATCCCGGAGTACATGGCCGCGCGCCTCCCGCAGGTGGGCGGCACCTTCGTGCAGGCCGAGAGCGAGCTGGCGGCCTCGAACATGATCTACGGCGCCTCCGCCGCCGGCTGTCGCTGCCTGACGTCGTCGTCGTCGCCGGGCATCAGCCTCATGCAGGAGGCGATCTCCTACATGGTCGGCTCGGAGCTGCCCGCGGTCATCGTCAACATCATGCGCGCCGGTCCCGGCCTCGGCGGCATCCTCCCCTCGCAGGCCGACTACCGCCAGGCGGTGAAGGGGGGCGGTCACGGCGACTACCGCGTCCTGGTCCTCTGCCCCTCCTCGGTGCAGGAGGCCGCCGATCTCGTGATCGACGCCTTCGACCTCGCCGACAGGTACCGCAACCCGGTGCTGGTCCTCGGTGATGGGCTCATCGGCCAGATGATGGAGCCCGTGGAGTTCAAGCCGCGGCCGCCCGTGGCGCTCCCGCCCAAGGACTGGGCCGCGAACGGCTGCAAGGGACGCAAGCCCAACATCATCAACTCGCTCTACCTCGTCCCCGAGGTGTGCGAGCAGGTGAACCACCGCATCGCCGCCCGCTACCAGGTCTGGGAGGAGAAGGAGACGCGGCACTCGGGCCACAACCTCGACAGCAAGTACGACTTGCTGCTCGTGGCCAACGGCTCGGTCGCGCGTGTCTGCCAGACCGCCATCGACGACCTGAAGGCGAGCGGCGTGGAGGTCGGCCTGTTCCGCCCGATCTCGCTCTACCCCTTCCCCATCAAGGCGCTCCGGGAGGCGGCGGCGCGCGCCAAGAACGTGCTCGTCGTCGAGCTCAACATGGGGCAGATGCGGGACGACGTGGACAGCTTCCTCCAGGGCCGCGTCCCGGTGCACTTCTACGGCCGCCAGGGAGGCATGATGGCCGCCCCCGAGGAAGTGATCGAGCAGGCGCGGGCGATCCTCGCCGGCCGGAGCAACTGACATGCAGACCGTCTTCGCCAGACCGGAGTCGCTGGCCACCGTCTCGACCCATTACTGCCCGGGCTGCACCCACGGCATCATCCACCGCCTCGTCGGCGAGATCCTCGACGAGCTCGGGGTGCGCGAGCGGACCGTGGGCATCGCGCCGGTCGGCTGTGCCGTGCTCGCCTACAACTACTTCAACTGCGACATGATCGAATCGTCCCACGGGCGCGCCACGGCCGTGGCCACCGGGGTCAAGCGCGCCCGGCCCGACCTCTGCGTCTTCACCTACCAGGGCGACGGTGACCTCGCTTCGATCGGCATGGGTGAAACGATCCATGTGGCGAACCGCGGCGAGAAGATCACGGTCATCTTCGTCAACAACGCCATCTACGGCATGACCGGCGGCCAGATGGCGCCGACCACGCTCCCGGGGCAGGTCGCGACCACCTGCCCGCTCGGCCGCGAGGTGGAGACGGCCGGCTGGCCCATCCGCATGGCCGAGCTGCTGGCGTCGCTCCGCACGCCGGCGTACATCACGCGCGTCGCGGTGCACACGCCGTTGCACGTGGCGAAGGCCAAGCAGGTCGTGCGCAAGGCGTTCCAGCACCAGCTGGCGGGGCGCTGCTTCTCGCTCATCGAGTTCCTCTCCACCTGCCCGACCAACTGGGGCATGACGCCCCTCGAGGCCACCCGCTGGCTCGAGGCGAACATGATCCCCTACTACCCCCTGGGCGAGTACAAGACCCCTGAGTAGCGAGGCGCGCACGATGCAGAACGACCTCATCTGTGCTGGGTTCGGCGGCCAGGGCGTGCTGCTGATCGGCAAGATCCTGGCCTACGCCGGGATGCACGAGGGGAAAGAGGTGGTCTGGTTCCCCTCGTACGGTCCCGAGATGCGCGGCGGCACCGCCAACTGCTCGGTGGTGATCTCCGATCGCGCCGTGGGCTCGCCGATCATCGCGCAGCCCCGCGGCCTCATCGCCATGAACCTGCCGTCCCTCGACAAGTTCGAGCCCACCGTCAAGCCGGGCGGCCTCATCATCGTCAACACCTCGCTCATCAACCGCTCGGTCCAGCGCACCGACGTCGAGGTGCTCGAGATCCCGTGCAACGCGATGGCCATGGAGGCCGGCAGCGCCCGCGCCGCCAACATGGTCGCCCTCGGCGCCTACGTGGGCATGACGGCGGCGGTGCAGCTCAAGGAGGCCGAGGAGCTCGTGCGCGAGACCTTCGCGCAGAAGCCGAAGCTCGTCGACGTGAACCTGCGCGCGCTGCACGCCGGCCACGACTTCGCGGGCGCGCATCGCGCCGACCAGGCGCCGACGCCGGAGGTGAGGTCGTGAGCGCGACCGCCGCCGCCCCCGCCATCCCCGAGCCCGATCTCGCGCCGGTGGACGCGATCCTGGCCGGCTACCCGCAGACCGAGACCTCGCTCGTCCAGGTGCTGCAGGACGTCAACCGCACCTTCAACTACCTGCCGTGCCACGCGCTCGAGAAGGTGGCCGCTTCCTTGGGCGTCCCGCTTGCCCGGGTCTTCTCGGTCGCCACCTTCTACAAGGCGTTCTCGATCAAGCCGCGGGGCAAGGTCATCATCCGCATCTGCACCGGCACCGCGTGCCACATCCGGGGCGCACCGTTGCTGGTCGACGAGTTCGTGCGGCACCTCGGCATCCGGGCGGGCGAGACCACGCCCGACATGGGCTTCACCCTCGAGACGGTGAACTGCGTCGGCGCCTGCGCCATGGCGCCGGTGGTGATCGCCGGTCCGCGCCACCACGGCGGCCTGTCGCCGGCGGACGTCCCCGATGTGATCCAGGGCAAGAGCGATGACGACTAGCCTCCCCGCGCGCTTCGGCGTTCCGCAGGAGCTCGAGGCCCGGTGCGCCCGCTTGAAGGCGGAGCGCGAGGGCAAGCGCCTGACCATCCTGGTCTGCTGCGGCACCGGCTGTCTGGCCAACGGCTCCGCCAAGGTCGCCGACGCCTTCGCCCGTGAGTTGCACGCTCGCGGGATCGATGCCGACGTCGGCCTGGCCTTCAAGCGCACCGGCTGCCACGGCTTCTGCCAGCGCGGCCCGCTCGTCGTGATGATGCCCGACGAGACCTTCTACCAGCGCGTCAAGCCCAAGGACGTCCCCAAGATCGTCGAGCAGACGGTCGTGGGCGGCAAGGTCATCGCCACGCTGCTCTACAAGGACCCCAACAGCAAGCAGCGCATCACGCGGTACCACGAGATCCCGTTCTACCAGAAGCAGACGCGCGTGGCGATGCGCAACATCGGGCTCGTGGACCCGCGTGACCTGCGCGACTCGCTGGCGCGCGGCGCGTACCTGGCCGTGGCCAAGGCACTCGGCGCCATGACGCCGGAACAGGTGATCGCCGAGGTGGACCAGAGCGGCCTGCGCGGCCGCGGCGGCGCGGGCTTCAGCACCGGCCGCAAGTGGCGCAGCGCGCGGGCAGCGCCGGGCGAGCGCAAGTTCGTCATCTGCAACGGCGACGAGGGCGACCCCGGCGCGTTCAAGGACCGCTCCATCCTCGAGGGCGACCCCCACAGCGTGATCGAAGGGATGATCATCGGCGCGTACGCCGTGGGCGCGCACGAGGGGTTTGTCTACGTCCGCGAGGAGTACCCCCTGGCCGTCGAGAACCTCGGCCACGCGCTCTGCGACGCACGCGCGGCCGGCCTCCTCGGCAGGAACATCCTCGGTACCGGCTTCGACTTCGACGTCCAGATCTCGCGCGGGGGGGGCGCCTTCGTGTGCGGCGAGTCGTCGGCGCTCATGAAGTCCATCGCCGGCATGGTCGGCGAGCCGCGCGCCAAGTACATCCACGCCACCGACCGCGGCCTCTTCGACCTCCCTTCGGTGCTCAACAACGTGGAGAGCTGGAGCGACGTCCCGGTCATCATCGAGAAGGGCGCCGCCTGGTTCGCCGCCATGGGGACCGCCAAGTCGAAGGGGACCAAGGCCTTCTCGCTCGTCGGCAAGGTCAAGAACACCGGCCTCGTCGAGACGCCCATGGGGATCACGCTGCGCGAGCTGATCTTCGACATCGGCGGCGGCATCCTCAACGACCGCCCGTTCAAGGCGGTCCAGACGGGCGGCCCCTCGGGCGGCTGCGTGCCCGCCCACCTGCTCGACCTCCCCATCGACTACGAGAAGCTGACCGAGGCCGGGTCGATGATGGGCTCGGGCGGCATGATCGTGATGGACGACCGTACCTGCATGGTCGACGTGGCCCGCTACTTCACGCGCTTCCTGTGGGACGAGTCGTGCGGCAAGTGCACGCCGTGCCGCGAGGGCCTGTCGCAGCTGCAGATCGTCCACGACCGCATCTGCCGGGGGCTGGGGCGCGAGGAGGATCTCCCCCTCATGGAGCGCCTCGGCGCGGTCATGGAGACCGCGGCGCTGTGCGCCCTGGGGAAGAGCGCGAACTTCCCGGTGAAGTCCACGCTGCAGTACTTCCGCGACGAGTACGTGGCGCACGTCCGCGACAAGCGGTGCCCGGCCGGGATCTGCAAGGACCTGACCATCTACCGGATCATCGACGAGCAGTGCAACGGCTGCGGCGCGTGCCTGCGGGTCTGCCCCTCCAAGGCCATCACCGGCAAGCCCAAGCAGTTACACGCGCTCGACCAAGGCCTCTGCATCTCCTGCGGCGCGTGCTTCGACGTCTGCACCCCCATGAACGCCATCGCCTTCGACCCCAGGCCCCACGCCGCCGCGGTGCCCCCCGCGGCACCGGGCGCTGCCCCCGCGAGGCGGAACTCATGAGCCACGAACCTTCGGGCCGCGTCGTGAAGATCGAGATCGACGGCCGCGTCGTCGAGGCGCGCACCGGCGAGTTCCTGCTCGCCGTGGCCAGGCGCGCCGGCATCGACATCCCGGCCATCTGCCAGCACGAGGCGGTGGACCCCGCCGGCAACTGCCGCATGTGCCTGGTGGAGATCACCAAGGCCTCGTGGGACGGCTGGTCGCGGCTGGTGACCGCCTGCCTCTACCCCACGGAGCAGGACCTGATCGTCAAGACGCACAGCGCGCCGGTCATCGAGGCGCGCACCGTGCTCTGCGATCTGTGGCTCGCCCGCTGCCCCGACTCCGCCTACGTGCAGAAGCTCGCCGCCGAGTTCGGCATCGAGAAGACCTCGTACCAGCCGGCGGCGGTGCCCACCGACCAGTGCATCCTCTGCGGGCTCTGCATCCGCGTGTGCGAGAAGCTGGGGCCGGCGGCCATCTACACGGTCAACCGCGGCGGCCGCAAGAAGGTCGCCGGCCCCTTCGAGGGGCCGCCCCCCGATTGCATCGGGTGCGCCGCCTGCGCCGAGGTCTGCCCGACCTCGTGCATCACGGTCGCGGAGCGGGACGGCACCCGCACCATCTGGGACAAGGAGTTCCAGCTACTCGCCTGCACCACCTGTGGCCGCACACTTGTCACGATTGAGGAGGCACGCTACTTCGGCCGGAAGGGGGGCCTGGGCGAGAGCTACTACCAGCTCTGTGACCGTTGCAAGCGCCTCCAGACGGCGCAGCAGGCGACCAAGGTCGCCGGACTTCCGCTGACGGTGGGCGGCCTCGGCGAAGCCTCCGGCCGCCCATTTCGCTCGCCAGGCTCGCTCACCACGTCGAGGTAGCCGATGCCCGACATGATCTTCGTCGTCGACGTCGCCAGGTGCAGCGCGTGCCAGAAGTGCGAGATCGCGTGCGCCGTCCACAACGTGAAGGAGATGAACGCGGCGCGGGCGCGCATCGCCATCTTCCCGCGGCCGTCGCCGGAATTCCGCGCGGGTAGCGCGCGGTGGGGGGAGGCTCGACGGGCTCTGCCCGTCGAGGGGGGACGGGAAAGTCCCCCCCTGAACGAGGCGTCCGGCACCCCGGTGACCTGCCTGCAGTGCGACGACGCCGGCTGCGTGCGCGTCTGTCAGGTCGGGGCGCTCCAGCGCAGCCCGACGACGGGCGCCATCGAGATCGACCACGCGCACTGCGTGCGCTGCAAGATGTGCGTGCCGGCCTGCCCCTTCGGCAACATGACCTGGGACGAGCCGCTCCGGCAGGTCGCCAAGTGCGACCTGTGCCACGGCATGCCGCAGTGCGCCCTGGCGTGCCCCACGGGCGCGCTCAAGTACCGGCCGGTGAGCGAGGTGGCCATGCCGGCGATCGGCACCGCGTGCGGGGGCCGGTAGCCTGCCCGCCGCCCGCCCTGCTGCGCCCCTGCGCGCAGCTTGGGCGCTGCGCGGGGGGCCGCGGCCCTACCGATGCGCGGCGAGCAACTCCTCGATCTTGGCCAGCAAGACGTCCCGCTTGATCGGCTTCTCCAGGAAGACATCGACGGGGAGGAAGACCGGGTCCCGCGGGTCATCCTTGATGGGGCCGAAGCCGGTCGCCTCGCGCATGCCGGTCAGCATCAGGATCGGGATGTGCTTGTGGGCGGCGTTCTTGCGGAGCTGGCGGGCGAAGATCATGCCGTCTGCGCGGCCGGCCATCATCACGTCCAGCACGATGCCGTCGGGGCCGAACCCGCCGTCGAGGACCGCCATCGCGTCCTTGCCGCTGGCGGCGGTCGCGACCTCGAAGCCCTTGGCCTCCAGCCCCAGCTTGATCATGGCGACCAGATCGGGGTCGTCGTCGATGACGAGGATCTTGCGAGCCATCGGTGCCTCCTTCGCTGCCGTCACGGCGCGCGCGGCCGGATACCCCGCTGCCCGAGGCATGGTATTCACCGCCGGGAACGGAAGTCAACGGCCGCGGTCCCGCGCTGGCTCCCTGGCGGGCGCCGACATGAAAGGCCCTTCATGCGGCCGCGGCCACCGGGAGCCGCAGCGTCACCGTCGTGCCGGAACCTTCCACGCTGTCCACCGAGACGGTGCCGCCGTGGGCTTCGACGATCCGCTTGACGATGGCCAGCCCCAGGCCCGTTCCCTCGCGCTCCAGGGCCCGCGCGTTCGAGGCGCGGAAGAACTCCTCGAACAGCAGCGGGATCTCGGCCGCCGGGATCCCGATGCCGGAGTCGCGCACCGCGATCACGATCTCGCGGTGGTCGCTGCGGGCCTCCACCCGCACCAGTCCGCCCGGCTGGGTGTACTTCACCGCGTTGTCGAGCAGGTTCTCCGCGACGCTGGCCAGCGCCGCGGGGTCGCCCACGATGGCCGGCAGCGCCGCGAGGCCGGCGGCCTCCACCGTGACTTGCCGCTGCTGGGCGCGCGCGGCCACGGCGTCGATGGCGCGGGCGAACACGGCGGACGGCGCCACCGGCACGCGGGTGGGACGCGCCTCACCGGCCCGCAGGCGCTCGAGATCGAGCAGGTCCTGCACGAGCTGCGTCATTGCCTCGGCCCGGAGCTGCGCGGCCCCCAGCACTTCACGCTGCCGCTCGCTGAGCGGCCCCACCAGACCATCGTTGATATTCTCGAGCGACATGAGGACGCTGGAGAGCGGCGCCCTCAGGTCATGGACGACCTTCTGGATGTACGACGACTTCATGCGGTCGAACTCGACGAGCTTGGCGTTGGCGGCGCGCAGCCCCTCGCTGGCGACGCGGTGCTGCTCGGTGCCGGCCTCGATCCGCCGCTCCATGTCGTGATGGATCTCGTCGAGCTCGTGGCGGCCCTCCCGCAGCTCCCGGGTCATCCGGTTGAAGGCCGACACCAGCTCGCCGACCTCGTCGAGGCGCTCCCCGGGGACCTCCACGTCCAGCTCGCCCGCGGCGACACGCCCCGCCGCCGCCTGCAGCGCCGCCAGGGGCCGCCGCACCAGGAGCCAGAGGATGGCCGCCAACACCAGCACGAGCGTGCCGCATGAGGCGGCCCCCACCTCCAACGCGCGCACGCGGCGGAGGTGTCGCCGCGCGTAGATGTCGTCCAGCGGCGTGACCAGCTGCACCATGCCGATCGGGCTGCCCCGCTCCGCTGCCGGGCTCGCACCGCCCTCGGCGAACAGCGGCCGCAGGAGCTCCAGCCCCGGGCTGCCAGCGAGGCTCACTTCACGGACCTGGGTCCAGCTCTTTCGCTGGGTGCCGCTGAAGTGACACGCGACACAGGCCGGATCGGTGGCGGGCACGGACGTCCCGACCTCCAGCGCCGTGGTCGACGCCAGGACGCGCCCCTCCTTGGTCATGACGCGCAGGGACCGAACCGCGCGTTCGCGCACCAGGGTCTCGGCGACCTCTTGCAGGCGCCGGGCGGCCTCCGGCCCGCTGGCGAGACGGAGCGTGCTGCGCACCGTGTCGGACACCGCCTCGGCCTTGGCGTGGGCGAGCGCCAGGTCCTCGGCCTCGGCGGCGCGGACCAGCCAGAGGCCCAGGGCTGCGCCCGCGGTGACGAAGACCGCGACCGCGAGGGTCGTGACCTTCCAGACGATGGAGGAGCGCAGCAGGCCGCGGCGCCCCCGCCGCCCGGGCTCCGTCGCCCGCGCTCGCTCCCCCAGCATGACGAACATGCGCCGGGACTGCTCGTCGTAGGGCTCGATCTCGATGGATCGCGCGAAGTGCCGCGCGGCCTCGCTCATGCTGCCGAGCGCATAGTGGGCCAGACCCAGGTGGTAGTGGGCGGCGGCGTCCTCCCCGCCGGCCGCGACCACCTTCTCCAGGCACGCGATGGCGCTGCGCAGGTTGCCCGCACGCGAGTGCGCCACGGCGAGGTAGTACCGCGCGATGGTGTTGGCGGGGTCGAGCTCGGCGGCCCGGGACAGCGAGCCGATCGCCTCGCGCGTGCGCCCCGCGTGGAACTCGGCCAGGCCCTTGAGGTAGTGGCTGTCCGCCTGGGCGGGATCCAGCGCCAGGGCGCGCTCGAAGCTCTGGACCGCCTTGGCGAACTGCCCGGTGCGGTAATAGAGGCGGGCGAGCGCGTAGAGCGGCTCGGCCTTGGGCTGGCGCTTCTCGGTCGCCCGCTCGAGTGCGTCCAGGGCCCCGCGGGTATCACCCCGGCGCTGGAGCAGGTAGCCCAGCATCTCGAGCGGCCACGGCTCGGCGCCGCGCTGCTCGACTGCTTCGCGGCAGATGGCGATGGCCTCGTCGACGCGGTCGGCCGCCGCCGCGGCGAGCGCGCGCAGGTGCTCCTCCGACTCGCCGACGAGGGGCCCGTTCGGACCGGACCGGGATGGGTCGTTGGCACCGCTCACCGCATGCACCCCCGAGCTCGCCGCTCCTGCTCGCACGACAGCATGCTCCCGGCCCCGACGGGACGTCAAGCCATGCGCCGGGCGGCCGCCGGGCGGTCGCGCTGGGCGGTCTCCCGGGCCGCGGCGGTCTACGGCGGCTGCCGCTCGGGCCGCCGGAGCCCGTAGCGCTTCATCTTCTTGTACAGCGTCACGCGGTCGATGCCCAGCGTCGTCGCGGCGTGAGTGACGTTCCAGTCGCTCTCCTCGAGGACCGCGGCGACGTGCCGCTGCTCCAGCTCCTGCAGGGTCCGGCCGGTGCCCGGAACCGCCTCCGCGGCCGCCTCGACGGGCAGGTCGATCGGCTCCACCAGCTCGCTCCGACCGACGGCCACCGCCCGCTGCAGGGCGTTGGCCAGCTCGCGCACGTTGCCGGGCCAATCGTGGGCCAGCAGCAGCGCCATCGCATCCGGGCTGACCGCCCGCACCGCTCGTCCCATCTCGCGGGCGAAGTGCTCGAGGAAGTGCGTCGCGAGCAGCGGGATGTCCTCGGTCCGCTCGCGCAAGGGCGGCAGCGGGATGACGACCACCTTGAGGCGGTAGTAGAGGTCCTCACGGAACCGCCCGGTCTTGACCTCGGCGCCGAGATCGCGGTTGGTCGCCGCCACGACCCGCACGTCCGCCGCGATCTCCTCGGTGCCCCCCAGGCGAGTGAACCGCCGGGACTCGAGCACGCGCAGCAGATCCACCTGGGTCTTCGGGCTGATCTCGGCGACCTCGTCGAGGAACAGCGTGCCCCCTCCCGCCTGCTCGAACCGACCCCGGTGGCGCGCCACGGCGCCCGTGAACGCGCCGCGCTCATGGCCGAACAGCTCGGACTCCACCAGCGTCTCCGGCAGCCCGCCGCAGCTCACCGCGACGAAGGGGCCATTCGCGCGCGGCGACCGACGATGGATGGCCCGGGCGGCCAGCTCCTTGCCGGTGCCGCTCTCACCCGTGATGAGCACCGTCACGTTGGTGTCGGCCACGCCGGCGATCAGGTCGAAGACCGCGCGCATTCGCGGCGATCGCCCGACGAGCTCCTCGAACCGGTCCCGCTCCGCGAGCTTCTGGCGGAGCTGGAGGTTCTCCCGGATCAGGTGGTGGTGGGCGACCACGTTGCGCACGATCAGCCCGATCTCCTCGGGGTCGAAGGGCTTGACCACGTAGTCGTAGGCGCCCGCCTTCATGGCCGCGACGGCCGTCGTGACCTCCGCGTAGGCCGTGATCATCAAGACCGGCAGGTCCGGCTGACGGCACTTGAGCTCGGCGAGCACCGTAACCCCGTCCATCCCGGGCATGCGGATGTCGAGGATCACGAGCTGGTACGAGTTGCGGGCCGCCAGCTCCAACGCCGCGCGGCCGCCCGGAGCCAGGTCGCACAGGTGCCCCTGGTCCCGGAGGTAGGCGCCCAGCGATTCGCGCACGATCGGCTCGTCGTCAACGATCAGGATGCGTGCGGACGCCACCTCCATGAGATCGCCTCGGCCGGTGGGCCGGCGGCGCGCGGTGCCCCGTT
>JACRCY010000006.1 GCA_016218785.1 Deltaproteobacteria bacterium | reverse complement strand
TTCCGTCTGGCGCAGCGCCTCGCGCACCAGCACCTCGATGGAGGCGTCGGGGAGGGCCGTGGCCGCGGCGCGGGCGGCGCGGTCGGCCTGAGCCGCCCGGTAGCCGAGCCCCACCAGGGCCTGGGCCACGCGCTCCACCAGACCGCCCGGCGCGACCGGCGGCGCGGCGGGCGTGGGCGCCCCGTCGAGCAGCGCGCCGACCCTGTCCCGCAGCTCGGTCACCAGCCGCTCGGCGGTCTTCTTGCCGATGCCGCGCACGGCGCAGAGGCGCGCCACCTCGCCGCGCGCGATGGCCGCGGCCAAGTCGGCGACCGCGATGCCCGACAGCACCTGCAGCGCGAGCTTGGGGCCGATGCCCTGGACCCCGATCAGCAGCTCGAACGCGGCCCGCTCGCGCGGATCGGCGAAGCCGAACAGCTGCAGGCCGCCGTCCTTCACCGCGTGGGTGTGGACGCTGAGGCGGGCCTCCGCGCCCTCGGGCGGGAGCCCGGCGGCGGTGGCCGCGGAGACGAAGACCTCGTAGCCGACCCCGCCGCACTCGATCACGGCGCGGTCGGCGCCCCGCTCCTGCACGACTCCCCGCAGCGACGCGATCATTCTGATCCCCCCCCGCACGTCAGCGGCGACGAGCGCGTGGCCGCCACGGCGGCGCCGGGGCGGAGCCGCCGCGAGCGCGCCCCGACCCCGAAGGCGTGGCAGATGGCCACGGCGAGCGCGTCGGCGGCGTCGCTCCGGGGCGGCCGCTTGAGCCCCACCAGCGCGCGGACCATCTGCTGGACCTGAGCCTTCGACGCGGCGCCGTTCCCGGTGACGGCCTTCTTCACGCGCGCCGGCGCGTACTCGTGGATCGGCAGGCCGGCCTCGGCGGCGCACAGCAGCGCGACGCCGCGCGCCTGCCCGAGCTTGAGGGCGGCGCCGACGCTGCGCTGGACGAAGACGCTCTCGACCGCCACCTCCGTCGGCCCGAGGTCGGCCAGCACCTCGCGCAGGCCCACGGCGATCTCCCGCAGCCGCTGCGGGAAGGACCCCTGCGCGCGTGGCTGGATGACGCCGCACTCCACGTACCGCAGGGCGGCGGGCCCGCCCGCCGCCTCGTCCACCTCGACCAGGCCGTAACCGACGATGCGGCTGCCGGGGTCGATGCCGAGGACGCGCAGAGACAAGGCCAGGCGAGGTCCTCAGGCGGTCAGCTTCTCCATCAACTCGGCGTCGATGTCGAAGTTGGCGTAGACGTTCTGGATGTCGTCGTGGTCCTCGAGGGTCGTCATGAACTTGAGCATCGACTCCGCCGCGGCCCCCTCGAGCTTGACGTAGGAGGACGGGACCTGCGTGAGCTCGGCGCTGGTGGGCTTCAGCCCCGCCTTCTCGAGGCCCGCCTTCACCTCCTCGAAGCTCTTCGGATCGGTGACGACCTCCCATACGTCGTCGCCGTCGCGCACGTCCTCGGCGCCGCACTCGAGCCCGATCTCCATCAGCTTGTCCTCGGCGACCGCGGACTTCTCGATGGTGATGAGCCCCTGCTTCTTGAAGATCCAGGCGACCTTCTCGCCGAAGACCCCGTTGGCCTTGTCGAAGACGTGCCGGATCTCCGAGACCGTCCGGTTGCGGTTGTCGGTCATGACCTCCACGAGCACCGCCGTGCCGCCCGGGCCGCGCCCCTCGTACGTGATCTCCTCGTACTGGACGCCCTCGAGGTCACCCGTGCCCTTCTTGATGGCGCGGGTGATGGTGTCGTTCGGCATGTTCTCGGCGCGTGCCTTGTCGATCGCGGTGCGGAGCCGCGGGTTGCCGGCAGGGTCACCGCCGCCGATCTTCGCGGCCACGGTGACTTCCTTGATGAGCTTCGTCCAGTTCTTGCTGCGCTTGGCGTCCGCGGCCGCCTTCTTGTGCTTGATGGTGCTCCACCGACTGTGCCCTGACATCGGTACGCCTCCGCGCTGGCGCCCCATACCTACCACGCCCCCCGAGGGCTTTCAAGCCGCGGTTCTCCGACGGTGTCAGGGGTTGGGCTGGCAGAAGCTGGCGCCGTCCAGCAGCGTGCAGCGCAGCCCTTCGCAGTCGGCCGGTCCGGTGCAACGCCTGGGGGCGCAGTAGGTGGCGCCCGGGGTCGGCGTGGAATCCACGATCTCGAAGCCGAGCTTCCCGGTCGGATCGGGGGCTTCGCAGCCCAGGAGCGGGTCGTCGGTGCACGCGATCGAGTCGCAGCTGGCCAGGCAGACCGAGTGGCCCCCGGCGCCGCCCACCCGTGCGCAGGCGCTCCCCTCGGGGCACTCGCCCTCGCAGGCGGCGCTGCAGTAGCCGAAGCTGCCCAGCTCGAGGCAGACGCCCCCGACGCACGTCCACCACTCCGCCGCGCCGTCGGCGTCGAGGCAGGGCACGCCCACGTCGCCGAGGAACTCCGGGAAGCAGGCGCTCACCCAGGTGCTGGGGGACTGCTTTGCGGGCAGGTCGCGGCAGGCGAGGCCCGTGGGGCAGACGGTGGTCGAGGCGCACGTCGCGAGACAGAGGGGCTCGCGCCAGGGGGAGGGGGCCGCGAGGTTCACGTCGATGCAGGCCGAGTCCGTGCCGCAGTCCGCGTCGCCGCTGCACCCGCGGGTGCAGAGGCCACGGCCGCCGAACGCCGCCGGGCAGGCCGGGTCGCCCGACTCCGCGTGGGGGCACGCGCACTGGAGGCCGCCCTCGCACTGCTCGGCCTGGTCGCAGGGCCAACCCGTCGGATTCGCCAGCACCTGCACGAACGGCGGCACGTGCTTCACCGAGAGCGTGCCCGCCGGCCCGCCCACGGTCAGCGTCACGTCGAAGCTGCCGGGCAGCACGAAGGTGTGGGTCGGCGTGGGCTCCCGCAGCGGGGTCTCGTTCGGCTCACCGAAGGTCCAGACGTACGACTCGACGTTCTCCGACGCGACGGGGATGAAGTTGAGGGTCAGCGGGGCGTGGCCGAGGCAGACCGTGCCTGAGGGGATGCCGCCGTCCGCGTCCGGCGAGCCCCCGTCGACGCTCCACTCCTCGAGCCGCTCGCACCCCTGCGCGACGAAGTCGGCGACCAGCAACCCGCCGTCGCTGGTGACCGCCGCGTCTTGCTGCGGGGCGCCGCCGTCGTCCTGCACGACGGGCGCGTCCGCCGGCGTGATGTTGTTGCCGCCGCAGCCAGTCGTCCCCAACGCAATGAGGGCCACCGCGGCGAGCGCGAGGTGCAACCGTGTCACTTCCCCGAGTATACGACGGAACCCCAACTGCGCGGGAGGAGGGGTAGCCGGAGTGGTGCGCAGGCGCGTCTGCAGCTGCGGTATCATGCCCCTCGATGGACTACCACGCCTTCTACGCCGAGCTATTCGGCCCCGTCGAAGAGCTGGTCGGCCCTATCGATCCCATGACCATCGTCGCCCTCATCGGGTTCGACGCAGGCGGCCCGCTCAACCTCTGCACCGTGGGTCGAGACGCCAGGACTCCGTTCGTCACCTATGTCACCTGTGAGCTGGCGGTCCGCGACGACCAGGCAACGGGCTACATGGGTCCGTACGAGTTGATGATGACCTGCGACGACGAGGACTGGTGCCGGCCCCTCCTGTCCGACATCGGGCGGATGACCCTCGAGGACGTCTTCGAGCACGGTCACACGCTCGACGTGGGCGCGTGGGTCGGCGAGTCCTCCCCCATTCAAGGAGTGGTCTTCGAGGAGTTCGCGAGGCTTGTGATCGAGGGCCGCCCGTTTGGAATCCTCAGGGTGACCGGAGTCACCCGCGACGAGCTCGACTTCGCAACCGAACACAGCGTCGACAAGCTGGTCCAGCGGCTGAAGGCGGCCGGCGTCTGTCCCCAGACCAGCCTCGCCCGTCCCTCGGCGTTGACGCGCAGGTGACGGCCGCCGGCCCTGGGCGCCCCTCGCCCTACCCCGCCCGCAGCCGCTCGGCCAGGCGGGTGTAGCGGTGCTGCGTGTCCGCGTTCTGCACCGCGCGGCGGATCGCGCGCTCGGCCCCCACCAGAACCACCAGGCGGCGCGCCCGCGTCACCGCGGTGTAGAGGAGGTTGCGCTGCAGCATCACGTAGTGCTGCGGCAGGAGCACGACCACGACGGCGGGGTACTCGGACCCCTGCGATTTGTGCACGCTCATGGCGAAGGCGTGCTCCAGGGCGCCCAGCTCGTCGCTCGAGTAGGCGACCGGCCGCCCGTCGAACTCGACGGTGAGCGTGCCGTCGGCCCCGACCGCGGTCACCTCGCCGAGGTCGCCGTTGTACACGTCCCGCTGGTAGTCGTTGCGGGTCTGCATCAGCTTGTCGCCCACCCGCAGCGTCCGGTTGCGAGTGCGCACCTCGCCGCGGCCGGGGCGCGCCGGGTTGAGCGCTTCCTGCAGGGCCCGGTTGAGGCTCTCGGTGCCGGCCTCGCCGCGGTGCATGGGCGTGAGCACCTGCACGTCGCGTTGCGGGTGCAGCCCGAACGCCTGCGGGATGCGCTCGACGCAGAGGCGCACCACGCCGTCGCGCGCGCGCACCGGGTCGTCGCAGGCGACGACGTAGAAGTCGCCCGCGCCGAGCTGCGGCGGGCTCGGCTCGGGCGGCTCGCCCCGGTGGATGCGGTGGGCGTTGAGCACGATGCGGCTGCCGCCAGCCTGGCGGAAGATCTCGGTCAGCTCCACCACCGGGAAGCGCCCGCTCCGGATCACGTCGGCGAGCACGGTCCCCGGGCCGACCGACGGCAGCTGGTGCGCGTCGCCGCAGAGGAGCAGGGTCGAGCCGGCCGGCATCGCCGCCGCCAGCGAGCGCGCCAGGCCCACGTCGAGCATCGAGGCCTCGTCGCAGACGACCAGGTCGGCCTGCAGCGGGCTCTCGGCGCCGCGCACGAAGCGGCCGTCGGGGCCATACTCGAGGAGCCGGTGCACCGTGCTCGCGGGGCGGCCGGTGGCCTCGGCCAGCCGCTTGGCGGCACGCCCCGTGGGCGCGCACAGGGCCACGCGCAGGTGCGCCTGCTCGTAGGCGCCGACGACCGTGCGGACGCAGGTGGTCTTGCCCGTGCCGGGGCCCCCGGTGAGGACCACCACCGGGTCGCGGGCGGCGGCCACGACCGCGCGCCGCTGCCCCGCGGAGAGGCGTCCGAGGTCCGCGGCCGCGGGGGGACGCGTCCGCGCGCCGGCCGCGCGGAGCCGTTGCAGGTGCTCGGCGAGCTGACCTTCGGCCCGGTGGAGGGGCGGCGCGAAGACGCCCTCCCCGTCGGCGCCGGCCTCGACGACCGCGGCCCGCGCCTGCGCCAGGGCGTCGATGGCGCGGCCGCACGCCTCGCGCTCCACGCCGAGCATGGCGGCGGCGCGTTCGGCGAGCACCGCGGCGGGCAGGTACGTGTGCCCCTCCTGCTCGGCCTCGCCCAGGGCGTGGAGCACGCCGGCCTCGATGCGCTCGGGCGCGTCCTCGCGGAATCCTTGGCCCTTGGCGATGCGGTCCGCGGTGGCGAAGCCGATGCCGGGGACGTCACGCGCCAGCCGGTAGGGGTGCTGCCGGACCATGACGATGGCGGCTTCGCCGTAGCGCTGGTAAATGCGGCTCGCCAGCGCCGGAGAGACGGCGTGCCCCTCGAGGAAGACCATCACGTCGCGCACCATGCGCTGGCCGCGGATGGCGGCCGCGATGGCCGCCGCGCGCTTCGGCCCGATCCCCTCGACCTCGGTCAGGCGCTCGGGGTGCCGCTCCGCCACGTCGAGCACGTCGGTGCCGAAGTGATCGCAGAGCCGCGTGGCCATGGCCGGACCGATGCCCGCGACCAGGCCGCTCCCGAGGTAGCGCTCGACGCCGCGGCGCGTGGCCGGAACCACCGGCACGGCCTTGGCGACCCGGAACTGCCGACCGTGGCGGGGGTGCTCCTCGTACGTCCCCTCGAGCCGCACCGCCTCGCCCGCGACCAGGCCGCCGAGGTCGCCGACCACCGGCAGGCTCGGGCCGCCGGCGTCGGGCGCGAGGCGCGCCACCACGAAGGCGCCGTCCGGGCTCTCGAAGGTGATACGCTCGAGGGTGCCGCTCAGCTCCGCGAGCTGCTCCGGCTGCGACCCGCCGCTGTCGTCCGTCTTCGCCACGCGGCGTGACCGTATCTCCCGGATCTGACGTCGTCAATTCGCCGCCGGCAGCGAGGAGTGGCAGCCCGCCGTGGCGCTCGCTACATTCGGCTCCAGCGCAGCGCGGCACGGCAGCCAGGAGAGCCCCATGACCTCGAGCAACGGCGACGATGCAGGCGGGGTGCGGGTCGAGCACGACTCCCTCGGCACCAGGGAGATCCCCGCCCTCGCCTACTACGGCATCCAGACGCAGCGGGCGGTCGAGAACTTCGCCATCTCCGGCTTCGCCATCAGCACCTTCCCGCACTTCATCCGCGCGCTCGCGCTGATCAAGAAGGCCTGCACCCATGCCAACGTGGACCTCGGCATCCTGCCGCGGCCCATCGGCGAGGCGATCGCCCGCACCTGCGACGAGATCATCGCCGGCAAGCTCCACGACCAGTTCGTGGTCGACGTGATCCAGGGGGGCGCGGGCACCTCGAGCAACATGAACGCCAACGAGGTGATCGCGAACCGTGCCCTCGAGCTGCTGGGCCGCGCCCGCGGCGACTACGCCGCCTGCCACCCCAACGACCACGTCAACCTGTCGCAGTCGACGAACGACGTCTACCCGACGGCGGTGAAGCTCTCGCTCTACACCAACCTCGACGACCTCACCGCCGCGATGGCGGAGCTCAAGACCGCCTTCGAGGCCAAGGAGCTGGAGCTCGCCGACGTGATCAAGCTCGGCCGCACGCAGCTCCAGGACGCCGTGCCCATGACGCTGGGGCGCGAGCTCTCGACCTACGCGGTCATGATCGGCGAGGACATCCAGCGCCTCCAGGAGGCGCGGCAGCTCCTGCGCGAGCACAACCTGGGCGCGACCGCCATCGGCACGGGCATCAACGCGCCAGACGGCTACGCCGAGCTCACCAACCGCTACCTGAACGAGTTCGGGCAGCTCTCGTTCATCACCTCCCCCAACCTCGTCGAGGCGACGCAGGACGCGGGCGTCTTCGTGCAGCTCTCGGGCGTGCTCAAGCGCTTCGCCGTCAAGCTGTCGAAGACCTGCAACGACCTGCGGCTCCTGTCCTCGGGGCCCCGCGCCGGGCTGCACGAGATCAACCTCCCCGCGGTGCAGCCCGGCTCGTCGATCATGC
Organism: Deltaproteobacteria bacterium; assembly: GCA_016218785.1. Classification (GTDB taxonomy): domain Bacteria; phylum Myxococcota_A; class Polyangia; order JACRCY01; family JACRCY01; genus JACRCY01. The sequence goes on along the minus strand of JACRCY010000006.1, from coordinate 6,815 downwards.
CCGGCAAGGTCAACCCGGTGATCCCCGAGGTGGTCAACCAGATCTGCTTCCAGGTCATCGGCAACGACGTCACGGTCACCATGGCCGCCGAGGGGGGGCAGCTCCAGCTCAACGCCTTCGAGCCGATCATCCTCTTCAACCTCCAGCGGAGCATCGACCTGCTCGCGCGCGGCTGCCGCACCCTGACCCGGCGCTGCGTGCAGGGCATCACCGCCAACCGCGACGTGTGCCGCGTCTACGTCGAGCGCAGCATCGGGCTGGCGACCGCGCTCAACCCGCTCCTCGGCTACGAGAAGTCGGCCGAGGTCGCCAAGGAAGCCCTGCGGTCGGGCCGCACCGTCGGCGAGGTGGCGCTGGCCAAGGGCTACCTGACGCCCGAGCAGCTCGACGAGATCCTGCGCCCCGAGAACATGCTCGCCCCGACCCGCTCGCGCAAGGGCTGACGCGCCATGCACGACCTGGTCCTCGCCTCAGCCTCGCCGCGGCGCCGCGAGATGCTCTCCCGCCTGGGGCTGCGGTTCCGGGTGGTGGCGGGCGACATCGCCGAGGTGCCGCGGCCGGGTGAGGCGGCCGAGGCGTTTGCGCTGCGCGCGGCCCGGGAGAAGGCGGCCGCCGTCAGGGCCCGCGAGCCCGCGGCCCTGGTGCTCGCCGCTGACACCGTGGTCGTGCTCGACGGCGCCATCCTCGGCAAGCCGCGTGACCTGGCCGAGGCGCGCAGCATGGTCGGCAGCCTGTCCGGCCGCACCCATGTCGTGAGCACCGGCACCTGCCTGCGCGGCCCGGCCGGCGCGCGCGAGCGCGTCGTCTCCACGCGCGTCACCATGAAGACCATCCGCCCCTGGGAGCTCGAGGCCTACCTCGCGCTCGGCGAGTGGGCCGACAAGGCGGGCGGCTACGGTATCCAGGAGGGCGCCGCCCACCTGGTCAGCGCCGTCGAGGGCTCCTACACCAACGTGGTGGGCCTGCCGCTGTGCGAGGTGGTCGAGGACCTGATCGTGCTGGGGGTGCTCTCCGAGGGGGCGCGGCCGGTCTGAGCGGGGCGAGGTGCAGGGCCGCTTGCGCGGCGGCCCGGTCCCGGCGACCATCGATCCATGAGCCGGGTCGGATGGGTCATGACGGTGGCGCTCCTCCTCGTTGCCTGCGACAGTGGCCCGCCGCCGGTACGCCTGACGTGGGACCCGGGCGCCGGCGCGCTCGGCGCCTTTCCGGACGACGCCTTCACCGGCGACGATCCCGCGGCACGCACGGGCCTGCGTCTCGACGTGACGCCGCAGCGCATCCCCGAGGTGGCGAAGCTGCCGGCCAACTTCCAGGACATCTTCCACGAGCTCGGCACCCTCGACGGCTTCGGCCTGGTGGCCGGTACCTACGTGCGCTTCGACGGCGCCCTCGACGAGACCAGCCTCGCCTCGGGAGAGAACACGGCCACCGCCACCGCCCCGATCCTGCTCGGGATCCTCTCGGACGGCGGGCCCGCGTTCTGGCCCTACGAGGTGAAGGTTACCGACGAGGGCCGGACCGTGATCGTCAACCCCATGCGACCGCTGCCGCCCCGCAGCACCGGCTTCCTCGCCGTCACCAATCGGGTGCGCGGCAAGGACGGCCGCCCGGTCGCCGCGAGCGCCGCGATGTCCGCGGCCCTGAAGGGCCGCGCCGCCGATGCGGTGACCGAGCGCGTCGCACCCCGCATGGCCGCGGCCGCCGCCGCGCTGGTCGCCGCCGGTGCGGTCGAGCGCGTGGAGGACCTCGCCGGGGTCGTGGTCTTCACCACGCAGTCGGCCTTCGAGGACGCCGTCGCCATCGCCGCGGACGCGGCCGCCGCCGACGTCCGGCCGGAGCCCGGCACCACCTGCGTGACCGAGACGCTCTGGGTGCGCTGCGAGGGCCACTTCGTCGCCGTCGACTACCGCGGCGCCGACGGCGTGATCGAGGACATCGGCGTCGGCGATCACGCGGAGCCCGACCGCTCGGCCACCTACGTGCTCCCGTTCACCGCCTGGCTGCCCCTGGAACGTCCCGGGCCCTTCGGCGGGGACGCCTTCCCCACGCTGGTCTTCGGACACGGCCTCGGGGGGGAGCGGCAGCAGGCCGAGCGGCTCGCCGAGTACGCGGCGCCGCGCGGGCTCGCCACCGTCGCCATCGACGCCGTCGAGCACGGCGAGCACCCGACCGCGCAGGCCAGGACGACGCTCCAGCGGGTGCTGCGCTTCTTCGGCATCGACGAGCAGGACCTCACCTTCCTGCCGCTGCTGATGCGCGATCACTTCCGCCAGTCCACGTACGACAAGCTGCAGCTCGTGCGCCTGCTGCGGCTGGGGGTCGACCTGGACGGCGACGGGACGGTCGACCTGGACCCGGCGCGGCTCGCCTACGTGGGCGTCTCGCTCGGCGGCATCATGGGCCCCGAGCTGCTGGCGCTCGCGCCCGAGCTGGGCGCGGCGGTGCTGGCCATCGCCGGCGGCCGCGTCGGCAGCATCGTCGAGGACGCGGGGCAGTTCGCCATCGTGATCACGCTCATGAAGCCGGCCGACTCCACCGACGGCGACGTGGCCCGCTTCTTCCCGGTCCTGCAGACGATCCTCGACCGCGGCGACGCGGCCGTGTGGGCCACCCACCTCCTCGACGAGCCGGGCGGCCGCCCCGCCGGGCTCCCCGCGGCCGCCCCGCACGTGATCGGCGGCATGGTGCTGAACGACAACACCGTCCCCAACACCTGCAACCGCGCCCTGTGGCGCGCCATGGGCCTCCCGGTGGTGCCGCCCGTGCGCGCGGGCGAGGTCGGGCTCGTCGGGCTCACGGGTACCGCGCCCGTGAGCGCCAATCTCCCGGACGGCCGCACCGCGGCCCTGGTCCAGTTCGACCTGATCCCGGACGGCCAGGGCGGCATGGAGCCGGCGACCCACGACAACGTCTCCGACTCGGCCGTCGGGATCGAAGCCTGGTTCCGCTTCCTCGACGCCTACTTCACCACGGGCGTGCCGGTCATCGTCGATCCGTACGCGGAGCTGGGGCTGTAGCGCCGGGTTGACACGGGCCGGGCCCCGCGACAGGCTCCACGGACCATGGCCGACGTCGACGCCGAAGCCCTGCGCCGGAGCCTCGCGGACGTGCGCACGCGCCTTGCAGCCGCGGCCGTCCGGTCGGGCCGCGACCCCAGCCAGGTCACGCTGGTGGCCGTCTCCAAGACCCACCCGCCGGAGGCGGTGCGCGCGGTCCACGCGGCCGGGCAGCGCGTCTTCGGCGAGAACTACGGCCAGGAGCTGCGCGACAAGGCCGCGGCGCTCGCCGACCTCGGTGATCTCGAGTGGCACTTCATCGGGCCGCTCCAGCGCAACAAGGTCAGGTACGCGGTGGGCACCGCGGCCATGGTCCAGAGCGTCGACTCCATCGACCTCATGGACGAGCTCCACCGCCGGGCCGCGGCTCGCGGGACGGACCTCGCCTGCCTGGTGGAGGTGAACATCGCGGGCGAGCAGACCAAGAGCGGCGTGCCGCCCGACGAGGTGGCCGCCCTCCTCCACGCCTTCGCGGCCCGGCCGCGCCTGCGCTGCCTGGGCCTGATGACCATGCCCCCCGTCGTCGACGATCCCGAGGAGTCGCGGCCGCGCTTCCGGGCGCTGCGGGCGCTGCGCGACGCGCTCGCCGCGTCGCCCCGGCCGGGCGTGGAGCTCCGGCACCTCTCGATGGGCATGACGCAGGACTTCGAGGTGGCAATCGAGGAGGGGGCGACGATCGTGCGCGTGGGCACGGCGATCTTCGGGGCCAGGTAGGGAGGCGAGGCGGCGGCATGCGGGCGATCCTGATCGAGCGGCACGGCGGGCCCGAGGTGATGGAGGTGCGCGAGGTGCCGGAGCCGCGGCCCGGCCCCGGCGAGGTCCGCATCCGCGTGGCCGCCAGCGGCCAGAACTACGCCGACACCCTGTGGCGCCTCGGGCAGTACCCGGGCTCCGACCTGCCGACCGTTCCCGGGATGGAGGTCGCGGGCACGGTCGACGCGGTCGGTCAAGGCGTCGAGTGGCCGCGCCCCGGCGACAGCGTGGCCGCCCTGCTCTTCCACGGCGGCGGCTACGCCGAGGCCGCGGTCGCGCCGGCGGCCCACTGCGTGACGCTCCCCGACGCCTGGAGCCTCGAGCAGGGGGCCGCCTTCCTGCTGCAGCACCTCACCGCGTGGCACGCGCTGACCACGATGGGCCGCGCCGCGCCTGGCGAGGTCTGTGTCGTGCACGCGGCCGCGGGCGGCGTGGGCGGCGCGGCCGTGGAGCTGGCCCGGCACCTGGGGCTGCTCGTCGTGGCCACCGCCAGCACCGCCGAGAAGCGCGCCATGGGCCTCGCCCTGGGCGCGGACGCGGCCGCCGACTACGAGGGCTTCGTCGACGAGGTCCGGCGCCTGGGGGGCGCCGACCTGGTCCTCGAGTCGGTCGGGGGGCACGTGGTCAAGCGCTCCCTCGAGTGCCTGAAGCCCTTCGGCCGCCTGGTGGTGATCGGCTTCGCGGGTCGCCGGCCGGCCAGCATCTCCGAGGCCGACCTGGTGGTGGGCACGCGCACGGTCGCCGGCCTGCACCTGTCGGCCGTGGCCGGACGGGCGGCCCTCTTCCGCCCGGTGGCGGAGCGGCTGATGCACTTCGTCGAGGAGGGGAAGCTGAGCATCCGGGTGGGCGCCCGCTTCCCCCTCGCCGAGGCGGCCCGCGCCCACCAGCTCATGGAGTCGCGCGCCAGCCAGGGGAAGATCCTGCTGCTGCCCGCGACGAGCACTTGAACCGTGCCCGGGGGCGATGGTACACCCAGGCCGTCATGGACCGTCGCATCTACGACGGCACGCGCCGTCGGTACGTTCGCGGCGCACGGGTGCCGATCGACTTCGAGGGCGAGCTCTACCCGGCCTTCGAGGGCGAGCCGCTCGCCGTCGCGCTCTTCGCGTCCGGGGTCCAGGTGCTCTCGCGGAGCTCCAAGTACCACCGGCCACGCACCTTCTTCTGCCTTTCGGGATCGTGCGGCTCGTGCCTCATGCGGGTCGACGGCCTCCCGAACATGAAGTCGTGCCGGAGCCCCGCGCACGCCGGCTGCCGGTGCAGCAGGCAGAATGCGTTCCCGTCGGCGCGCTTCGACGTGTTCGCCGCCGCCGACTGGATCTTCCCGCACGGGATGGATCACCACACCCTGGCCACCTCGTCACGGCTCATGAACGAGGTGATGAAGAAGATCGTGCGCCAGCTCGGCGGCCTCGGGCAGCTCCCCGTGGCGCCCCCGGCCGCGATGCCGGGGGCTCGGCGTCGCCACGTGGACATCGCGGTGGTCGGGGCCGGCCCGGCGGGCATGGCGGCCGCGGCGGCCGCCGCCGAGGGGGGCGCGCAGGTCCTCTGCCTCGACGAGGGTGACCTCCCCGGAGGCAGCCTCCACTCGCACCCCGAGTTCGGGTCCGAGGAGGCGGCGCGGCGCGCCGCCGAGCTGCGCGACCGCGGCGTCGAGATCGCCGCCCGCGCCGCGGTGGTGGGCTACTTCCCGCCCGACTCGCGGCGCTCCGAGCCCACCCTCGCGGTGGTGACGGAGGCCGGGCTCGTCGAGCTGACCGCCGACCGCTACGTCTACGCCTGCGGCTCGCACGACCAGAACGCCCTCTTCGAGGACAACGACCTGCCGGGCGTGCTCTCGGCCCGCGCCGTGGGGTTGCTCGCGGTGCGGTACGGCGTGCGGCCGGCCGAGCGGGCCGTGATCCTCGGCGGCGGTCCCTACGCGCGGGCGCTCGCCCAGGAGCTGCTCACCACCGGCGTGGAGGCCCGCGTGATCGACGGCATCGGCGAGCGGCCGGTGCTCGCCCGCGGCAGCTCGTGGATCGAGGCGCTCGACTACGTCGACCTCAAGGGAAAGGTGAAGCGCGCGAAGTGCGACCTGTGCGCGGTGGCCGCGCTGCCGGCGCCGGCCTCGGAGCTGCCGCGGCAGCACGGCGCCCGGGTGGTGCTCGACGAGCGCTGCGGCGGCTTCGCGGTGGTGGGCGACCGCCACGGCCGCACCACGGCGACCCATGCCTACGCCTGCGGCGACTGTACCGGCTTCGTCGGGCCCGCGCGCGCCGCGGCCGAAGGGCAGGTGGCGGGGCTGTCGGCCGCCCTCGACCTGCGGGAGAGCCCGCCCCTGCGGCGCCGCCGCGACCAGGCGGCCGAGGCCCTCGGGGTGACGCCATGAGCCGGAAGATCATCGTCTGCCGCTGCGAAGACGTGACCCTCGAGGACATCCGCGGCGCCATCGAGCGCGGCTACCGCGACATCGAGGAGGTCAAGCGCTACACCGGCCTCGGCACCGGCCCCTGCCAGGGGCGCGAGTGCATGTGCCACTGCGCGGTGCTCATCGCGCAGCGCACCGGGCAGCCGGTGGGCAGCGTCCCGCCGTTCACCACCCGGCCGCCGCTCACGTCGTCCGCGCTCAAGCACTTCGTCCTGCCGACGGGGGCGCGCGACGCCGCTCCCGCGGCCCCCGCGCGCCGGGGAGGCGCCGATGCGAAGTAGCGCCGAGACCGTCATCATCGGCGGCGGGATCGTCGGGCTCTCGATCGCCTACAACCTCGCGGCGCGCGGCGTGCGCGACCTGGTGGTCCTCGAGAAGGGGTACATCGCCTCGGGCGCCTCGGGGCGCAACGGTGGCGGCATCCGCCAGCAGTGGTCCACCGAGGTCAACATCCGCCTGATGCAGGAGAGCGTGGCGATCTGCAAGCACTTCGCCAAGGAGCTCGGGGTCAACATCTGGTTCCGCCAGGGCGGCTACATCTTCCTCGCGCGAACCGAGGCGGAGAAGGAGCGCCTCGAGCGCAACACGGCGTTGCA
>JACRCY010000543.1 GCA_016218785.1 Deltaproteobacteria bacterium | reverse complement strand
GCGCCGGGCACGAGGGCCACGGCGTTCTGGATCTTCGAGGCCGTCACCTTGGCCGCCTCGCTGCGCGCCTCCTTGGCGTAGCCGTACTTCTGGAACAGCACCGCCAGGTTCGCACGGGCGTAGGGGTTGTGCGGGTCGCGGTCGACCGCGCGGCGGAAGTTGTCGTAGGCCTCCTGCACGTGGCCGAGCTGGAAGGTCACCTCGCCGCGGAGGGTCCACACCCCCGTCGGCGCGCCGCCCTCGATGGCCTTGTCGAGGACCATCTTGGCCTCGTAGACGTCGCCCGCCTGCACCATCAGCGCGGCGAGCTTGGCGAGCGCCTCGTAGTCCTTCGAGTTCTTGGCGATGCGCTTGCGCAAGGGGGCCGCCTGGTCGGAGAGCGCCCCGCCGCGGGCCGCGCCACGCAGCGGCGGCCTCACGCCCGGATCCTCGGTGAGCGGCTGGCCCGAGAGGCACGCCTTGGTGGCCGCGGTCAGGATCGGCGTCGCGATCGACTGCTTGTGGACCAGATCGACGCAGGTCTGCAGCGCCTCCTTGGCCTTCCGGCGCCACGGGACGCTCTCCTTCTTGAGCACCGCCTTGTACTGCTGCGCGTCCGCCGCGCTCATCCCCTCGGGCGCCGGCGCCCCCTCGATGAAGAGCGCGAACCCCTCGTAGAGCACCGCGAGGCGCGCGAGGGCAGCCATGGACCACTGGGGCCGGCCGGCGCGCACCGCGGCGAGGTAGGCCTGCTGCGCGCTGTCGAGGCGCATCTTCTTCGCCATCAGGATCTGGCGGTCCACGGAGCGGTCGCCGCCGAAGGCGATCCCCTGGAACTCGTCGAGGATGACCTGGCCGAGGTAGAACTGCGCGGCGGCGGCGCCGTCGGCGTCCTCCGCGCTGTCGGCACCCCGGCCGCGATCGGCGGCCAGGCGGAGGAACTTGAGCGCCTCCTCCGGGTTCTGCAGGCGCATCTTCGCGTAGCCTAAGCGGAAGTAGGTCGCGGCCCCGGTGGCGCCCTCGCCGATGGCGGCGGCGTAGGCCTGCGAGGCCTCCTCCAGCTGGCCGGTGCGATCGAGCAGGTCGGCGAGCTGCAGGGCCGCCTCGCGGCGGGCGCCGGCGGACTGCGATCGCTGGAGCACCAGGCGGTAGACCTCGCGCGCGCCGGAGGCGTCGCCCAGGTGGGCGCGGATGGCGGCGGCGGCGCGCAGCAGCTCGACGGCCTTGGGGTCGCTGGGCCGGCGCCGCGCGGCCTCCTCGAGGTAGCGGGCCGAGCGGCGGAACTCGACCGCCTGGGCCGCCATCTTGCCGAGGGTGCCGAGCACGTCGGGGAGCGCGTTGGAGCGCGGGTACTCCTTGAGGAAGCGCTCGCCGATGCCGAAGACCTTCTCGAAGTCGTCGGAGTTCCGGGCGGTGACGAAGGCGTTGAGGAGCGCCTTCTCGCCCAGCTCGGAGCCGGCGTGCGAGGTGGCGTACTTGAGGAGCCCCTCCTCGGCCGCCTGGTCGCCGGACCCGCTCGCCTTGAGCGTCGCCTTGTCGAGCTCGCGCGACTCGGCGCCCTTGACGATCTCCGCGATCTCGGCGCGCAAGGGGGCCGCGAGCCGCTCGTCGGCGGCCAGGCGCTTGCCCACCTCGGCCAGGCCCTCGAAGTCGTCGCGGGCGCGCTTGCAGTCGAGGGCGAGGTGCGCGGCCACCGAGGTCTCCTCGACGGCCGGAAACTCGGCGACGTAGGCGGTGAAGAGCTCCACCGCCTCCTCGAAGTTGCCTTCGTCGTAGTAGGTGCGCGCGATGTTGAACTTCACCTTGGCGATCTGCTCGCCCTTGGGGTAGCGCGCGATGTAGTCGCGCCCGGCCGCGCGCAGGCCCGCGCGCGCCGTCGCGAGCTGCAGCCGACTGAGCTTCTTGAACTCCTTGAGCGCGTTCCAGAAGGAGACCACCGTGGTGTAGACCGCCTGCTTCTGCTCGCCGGCCGGGACCTTGGTGTCGATCTCGGCGTAGGCGCGGCCCGCGTCGTACCACTTCTCCGCCGAGAACAACGCCTCGGCGTAGTTCTGCTGCATGGCGAAGCGCTGCGGCGACTGGGAGAAGAAGTCGAGGTAGCGACGGTAGGCCACGGCCGCGGTCGCGTACATCGTCTTGTCGCTGTCCTCCTTGGCCTTGAGGTGTGCCTTGGTGGCGATGTCGCGGGCGTAGGGCTCGAACTCGGCGAAGAGGTTGGTCTTCTCCTTGTCGTTGAGCCGCCACGAGTAGTAGGCGCGGCCGAACACGCCGAGGACGAGATCGACGTCGGTGGCGGCATGGTCGAAGGTCTTGCCGCGGATCACGCCGTCGTAGAGCATGCGGGCGTGGTCGAGGGTGTCGTCGGTGTCCCCACCGAGGTTGAGGATCTCGCGGTAGACCAGCGTCGACTGCTTGTAGAGCCCCTTGAAGCTCATGCGGCGGCCGAGCTTGGCGAGCGCCGCCAGGTAGGTGGTGCGCGAGTCGGCGTTCTTGCGGAAGTACGGCAGGGGGTTCGGGTTCTTGCCGTGGACTTCGGTGTAGGCAAAGACGAGGTCGACGAGCGCCTCGCGCCGGAGGTCGATCCGCTTGTCGGTGCCGATGCGCTGCGCGCCGCCTCCCGACTGCACCATCCCCTTGATGGTCTGCTCGAAGAAGTCGAGGGCGCCCTTGAAGTCCTCCTTGTTCATCCGGACCCACGCCAGCTTGTAGCGGGCCATGCCGTGGCTGGTGGACTCCGGCGAGGCGAGGATGAGGCGGTAGAAGCGCTCGGCCTCGGGCAGCTCGTTCTTGTCGAAGTGGTAGTCGCCGATGACCAGCAGCGACTCGTTGCGGTAGGCGCTCTTGGGGAAGTCGTCGACGATCCGCTGCAGCGTGCGCAGCATCTCGTCGTAGTTCCCCAGCTCGCGCTGCTCGTGCGCGATCGAGAAGAGGACCTTGTCGGCCTCGCGGAAGTCGGGGAACTCCCGCATGATGCGGTTGTAGACCGCGACGGCCTGGTCCTTGAGGAGCCGCGCCTGCACCGAGGTCACGGCGCGCTCGCGCCGCTTGGTCCCCTCGTAGGCGATGTAGTAGTGGTACTTCGCCTCCTCGACGTACAGCTCGGCCAGGCGGAGGTAGAGGTCGGGCAGGTAGGGCTGACCCCGGGCCCGGCCGATGAGCTGCTGCGTCGACTCGATGGCGTGCCGCACCTTGGCGATGTTCCGCTGCAGGCGGGCCACGGAGTCCTCGGGCGCCGGCGGGCGCGGGATGTGCGCGCCGCCGCAGCCCCAGAGGGCGACCAGGAGCAGAGCCGCCACCACGTGTGCGCCGTGTCTCGCGTTCATGGCGATCACTCCGCGCACCGGTCCTGGATGAGGAACCGCATGTCGGGGAGCTCGTCGGTCCAGAACTCGCCGTCGAACTTGTAGTAGGTCTTCGGACCGCCGCGCGGCACCTTCTCGGCCGCGGCGCGGGTGAGCGCGCGGCCGCTGGTGTCGCTGACGCGCCGGAAGATGGCGACGCCGACCTCGTACTCGAGCAGGTTGGCCTGCTCCTCGGCCTCGAGGAGCCCCTCCGCCACCTCGCGCGCGCCCCCCTTCAGCGCCAGCCCGAGGGCGCGGCCGGACTGCACCTCGAGCGAGTCGTAGACCCTCTTGAGGTGGTCGTAGAGGCCGCCGCGCAGCAGGACCTTCCGCTGCTGCTGCAGCCTGGCCCGCTCCTGGATCACGGACTGGTAGATCCGGTTGTGCGGGATCACCTCGGGCCGCTCCAGCGCGGCCAGGCGCACCGGCACGACCTCCTCGGGCGCCTTGCCGGCGCGCACCTCGTCGAGGGCGGCGCCGTAGCGCTTGCGGAAGTCCCCGACCGCGGACTTGGCGGCGCGGAAGTGGCAGAAGCGCTGGTAGATGAGGCCGCGCAGGATGTACTGCTCGGGGAGGAACAGGTCCCGGTTCGACGGCGCCATCAGCGAGTAGAGCATGCCCATGGAGTCGTGGTAGGCGCCGAGCCGGAAGCGCGCCCAGGCGCGCTCCAGCAGCACCCCGCCGGCCTGCGTCACGTCGGTGCGCCTGACCTGCAGGTACTCGGCCAGCGCCTCGTCGTTCTTCTTGGCCTCGTAGAGGAGCCGGGCGCGGACCAGGCGCGCCCGCGCCACGGTCACCTTGTCGGCCCCCTTGCCCGCGATGATCTCGTCGAGCAGCTTCGTGGCCGCATTGGTGTCGCCGGAGTTCACCTTGGCGACGGCGCGGACGTAGCGCGCCTGGTGGCCGTAGAAGCCGTCGGGCTTGACCTCGTCGAAGTCGCGGTCGACCCAGCGGCCGAGGCCGGAGCGGAGGTCGGCGAGCCCCTGGTAGTAGTGGACGAAGTCGGCGGTGTCGCCCGGGAGCTCGCCGAGGTCGGCCTCGACGAGCACGCCGCGCATGAGCTTCTCGTCCGAGATCAGGCCGCGGCGCGCCATCTTGTCGAGGCCGGCGAGCGCCCGCGGCAGGAGCGCCGGGGTGCGCCGGTTGCGCGCCACCTCGAAGAAGTACTCGGCCGCCGCCTGCTCGTAGCCGAGGCGCCCGAGCGCCTCGGCCAGGGCGAACTGCGCGCTCTCGTACTTCTCGGCCGACGGCGTGCTCCGCGAGATCGACGCCCAGGCGTAGAGGGCCGCCTGCAGGTTCTCGCCGAGGCGCAGGGCCTCGATGGCCTGACCGTGCTCGATGACGCCCGGCTGCATCTCGCCGGGGGCGGTGGGCTGCTCGGCGGGAGCGGCCGGAGCGGCGGGAGCGGCCGGCTCCTCCTGTGCGCCCGCCGGCGTCACGAGCGCCCCGAGCAGCACGGCCGAGAGCAGGCCCGCCGCGATGCGCGCACGGGACCGATTCACCCTGTCGACGGGCCTCACTGCTTGCCTCCCAGGTTGAGCGCCATCCCGAGCTGCAGGAACAGCACGTCGTCACCGGTGCTGTCCTTCTTGGCCAGCTTCTGGAACCGGTAGTAGCGAACGTCGAACCGCACCGACCAGTAGGGTGAGAGGTGGACGCGGAAGCCGAACCCCACGTCCGCGCCGACGGAGAGCCGGTCGTACCTGGTGTTGTACCAGGCCACGGCCGGTCCCGCGGCGAGGTAGAACTCGCCGTAGACCAGCGACCGGTTCAGGTAGGCGAGCTTGCCGTAGAGCGGCTTGAAGACCAGGTTCGAGTCGCCGAAGATCTCGACCTCCGGGATCACCTGGGGCGAGGCCGGGTTCCGCCAGTTCTGCTCCAGGTCCTTGCGCAGCGAGGTCCAGAAGTTCTTCGAGTAGCCGACGTTGAAGAGCTCCCACGCCCAGGAGTTGCCGAAGTGGAAGGTGTACTGGGCCGTGCCGCAGAGCCCCTTGTAGAAGGGGTCGATGGGGATGGTCCCGAGGGCGATCCCGAGCTCGTGCCGGAGCCCGTGCTTGCGGTTCTGGATCGCCTGGCGCGACATCCAGTCCTCTTCGCCGTCGGCGGCCTCCGCCGGGCCGGCCGCGGCCGGGGCCGCCGCCGCGAGCAAGACCAGCACGAGCAGCCACTGGCATCCGCGTCTCATCGTGGTAGTCCTGGCGTCAATGGATGTTGAGCGACAGGCCCAACTGGATGAACAGGACATCGTCGCTGTCCCCGATCTTGTCGAGCCGCTGGAAGCGGTAGTAGCGAATGTCGAGCCGCGTCGAGAAGTACTTCGAGAGGTGCACGCGGAACCCGATGCCCGCGTTGCCTCCCAGGTACGCGCCCGGCGTGGTGTACTTGGCGATGGCCGGCCCGAGCGTGAAGAAGAACTCGCCGTAGATGAGCGCCCGGTTGAAGTAGGCGAGCTTGCCGTAGAGCGGCTTCCAGAGGAGGTTCGAGTCCCCCATGTAGTTCAGCTCGGGGATGTTGACCGGCTTGACCTTCCACTGCTGCTCGAGCTCGTCCTTGAGGCCCGTCCAGAAGTTGCTCGAGTAGGTGAAGCCGACGATCTCCCAGGCCCAACTGTCGTTGAAATGGTAGGTGTAGGAGAAGGTCCCGGTCAGGCCCTTGTAGAAGGCGTCGAGGGGCACGGTCCCGATGGCCAGGGTGAACTCGTGCCCCAGGGCGTGCTGGCGCTTCTGGATGGCGTAGAGCGTGCCCCCTTCGTCGAACTCGTCGGCCGCGGCCGGCGCCGCGGTCGCGAGGATCCCGGCGACGAGCCCCGCGGTCAGCCCGACCCTCAACCTCCGTCGGCAGCGCAATGGGAGTTGCATCACGTGCACCTTCCTGTCACGTCGGCTGCTCGCGCCTCTCGCCTTTCCACGACGGCGCCCCGGAGCGTGCGAGGTTGCTCGGATTGTCCCCGAAAGCGATGACTTGTCAGTCCCTCCGGTCGAACTGACCGCGCCGCGCCGCCGCTAGAACCCCGACATGCGGAAGATGAACGGGTAGCGTACCGACGCGGTACCACCGACGGGCTGCGGGAACTTCCAGCGCCGGATCTCGGCGACGATACAAGCCGCCACGGAGCTGCCGCCCGTCCCCATGGTCGATGACACCATGCGCGCCGAGCTGACCGAGCCCGACGGCGCCACGTCCCAGTCGAAGGTGATCTTCCCCTGCAGCCCCGGGTCCTTCATGAGCTGCCGTTCGTAGCACGACTGGATTGCCCCCAGGTGCGCGGACACGACCCGCTGCACGGCGGCCGCGTCCAGGATGCCGCCCCGCGTGACCGGCGCTCCGGCGCTCTTGACCGCGCCGCGGATCTTGCCGCCGCCGCCCGCGGGCCCGGTGAGCCCGCCGAGCTTGGCCCCCTTCTCGCCGCGGAACAGCTCCGCGCCGACGCGCGTCTCGCGGCCCTTGCCGCCGCCACCGCCGCCGCCGGTGGCCAGGCGGACCTCGCCGCCGGGCCGCTTGCTGAAGGTGCCCGAGACCTGGAACGCGGACGACGTCCCGCTCGGCACCCGCACCGCGGCGATGTTCGAGACCGCCGCCCGCAGCGCGCTGTCGCCGCTGTCGGCCGCCGGCCGGAGATCGTTGAGCGCGGAGAGCACGCCCGCGGGCTTCGGCGGCGGCGGGGGCCCGGGCGGCCCGGGCGCGGCCGCCGCCTTGGTGCGGCGCGGTGCCTCGCGCGCCACGACCTTGATCTTCTCGAAGATGGGCATCTCCGCGCCGGGAACCTCGGCGAGCTCGGCCTTCTTCTCGTCGGGTTTCTGCAGCTGCGCATCCTTCAGGGAGACCTGCGCGAAGGTGAGCTCCTCCTCCTGGAGCCTGATCTCCGCCGGCCCGGCGAGCGCCGAGAGGCCCCACATGCCGAGGAGGATGATGATGATCGCGCCGACGCCGCACCCCATGAAGATCGCATCCTGGCTGCTGAACTCGGAGCTGAAGGTGTGGGGCGGCGCCTGCGGGGGCCGCACGAAGCGCATCAGGAACCCGCCGCCGCTCTCGAGGAGGATCTGCGCGTAGTCCCCCTCGCACAGCATCACGGTGTAGATCTGCTTGCGCCGGCTATGCAGCCGGTCCTCCACGCACAGGTCGCGCAGCGGCGTGGTTACGCCGCCCAGAACCACGCTCCCCTGGGTCGCGTCGTTGAAGTAGAGCTGGGCGCGGCCGTCCCGGTGGAACTTGATGAGCTTGAAGCGGCCGGTGGACTCCTCGCCCGCGGCCCCGAAGCTGACGAAGTCCTCGCCCCGGTGCAGGCGCACCAGGTCGATGATGCGTCGCTCGCGGTAGCGGATCATCTCGAGGATCGCCGGCTGCTCCGAGGTGGGGGCGTCCTTCGGGTGATCGCGCAGGACGTTCTCGAGGAGCGAGAAGGGCTCGATCCAGTCGCGCTCTTCGACCTCGTCCTCTTCCAGGTCCTCGTCCTCGGCGACGTGGACCCGGGCCGCGGCCATGACCGCGGGCGCGGTCGCGGCGGTGTCCACGGTGCCCGCGATCCCATCGGCCGGGGTCTCGCTCGCCAGCACGGCATCGGCATCCATGCGCGGCGTCGCGGAGTACGGCGAGCGCGAGTCCTCCAGCGGGACCCCGGTCACGCCGGAGCGCGGCCGCGGGGCGGCCGGTGCCGGCTC
>JACRCY010000542.1 GCA_016218785.1 Deltaproteobacteria bacterium | reverse complement strand
GACCGTCGGCGCCGGCGGCTCGCGGCACGGCGCCTCGAACCGCGGCAGCACGGCCGGCGCCCGGGCGGTGTCCACGAGGTCGGCCGTGAGCAGGGTCAGCGGGCCGAACGTGGTGCCGTGCGCCCGCACCCGGTACGTCCCCGGCAGGAGCGCCCGGTCGTAGAGGAGGCGGGAGAGCGCCTGGCACTGCCGGCGGCTGCGCTTGAACGAGCCCGGCACGGGCTTCCAGCCGCCGCCCGGCGCGGCCTGCTCCACCGCGATGGTCTCCGGGGGCAGGTAGTCGCAGGTGCAGTCTCGCGGGCCGTCCGGCGCCATGGTGCAGGTCTGTCGGTAGGCGACCACGCCGAGGGGCACGTTGACCGGCCACTGGCCCGGCTGCGTCGGCGCGGTGCAGTCGGGCAGCACCAGGTGGAGCTTCGTCGCAACGATGTCGGCGGCGTGTGCCGGGCCGCCCGCCGCGGCGAGCACGAGGAGCAGGGGGAGCAAGGAGCGGGTCATGGCGGTGCGCGGCACCTCGGGGCCGGCGCCAGAGGCCGGCACCGGCCAGCTTACGCCGAAACGGGGCTCCAGCGCGAGCTGGCCAGCCCGGGCCAGGGCGCGGCCCGCGGCGCGGTGGGGTTATCATCACGGACACTTGCGTCGGGGTAGGCGATTGCCGTACCCTCACCGCGCTGCTCCTCCGTGCAGGTGGATCGGCTGATGCCACACGACCGCTCGGGGACCTACGAGAAAGAACACGCCCTGTTCGCGCGCTGGGGACGGTTCGTCTACCGGCGGCGGTGGACCGTGCTGGTCGCGAGCCTGGGGCTGTGCGTCCTCTCGATCGTGGGCCTGCTCACCGGCGGCGTGCTCGCCAACGTGCTGTCGGCATCGGCCGAATCGACGCAGGCGCTCAAGCTCATGGAGCAGGAGCTGCCCACGCCGACCGGGCACACCTTCAGCATCCTCATCAGCAGCAAGACCCTCAGGGTCGACGACCCCGTCTTCAAGGCGGCCGCCGAGAAGCTGCTGAACGACGTGGAGAAGGACAAGCGGGTCGCGGGCGTCCGCTCCCCCTACAACACCTCCGGGATCGTCGCGCCGACCTTCATGGGCACGGGCGGGCACGTGATCCTGGCGCTGGTGTCGCTCGGCAACGACCCGCGCGCGGCGACCACGGCGTTCGCCGACCTCAAGACGAAGCTCAAGGCGCCGCCGCTGGAGGTCACGACCGCCGGTGAGATGGCGGTGAACCACGACTTCGACGTGGTGCTGAAGAGCGACCTGCAGAAGGTGGAGCTGATCGCGCTCCCCCTGGCGCTGCTCGTGCTGCTCATCGTGTTCCGCAGCGTGGTGGCGTCGCTGCTCCCCTTGGGAGTCGGGGGGCTGTCGGTCCTGGGCGGGATCGCCGGGATCTTCACCCTGGCACGCTTCTACAACGTCACCAACTACTCGCTGAACGTCGTCTCGATGATCGGCCTGGGCGTCGCCATCGACTACTCCCTCTTCATCGTGAGCCGCTTCCGGGAAGAGATGGCCGACGGCGCGACGATCGAGGAGGCGGTGTCCGTGACCATGGCCACGGCGGGCCGCGCCGTGCTCTTCTCGGGCGTGGCCGTGGCCGTGGGCCTGACCGGATTCCTCTTCTTCGGCGCCATCTACCTCGACAGCATCGGCATCACCGGCGCGCTGGTGGTGGTGCTGGCCGTCGTCTACTCGGTGACGCTCTTGCCGGCGCTGCTCGCGATCCTGGGCCCGCGCGTCGACCTCGGGCGCCTCCCCTTCACCCGGCGCTTGTCGACGGCCGGGCTGTGGCACCGCCTGGCCGAGGCGGTCATGCGGCGGCCCGTGGGCGTGCTGGTGCCGACGCTGGTGCTGCTGGGCTTCGCGGCCGTGCCCTTCCTCCACATCCAGCTGTGGACCTCGGACGTCACCATGCTGCCGAAGCACGCCGAGGCGCGGGTCGCCCACGAGCTGCAGCGGCGCGAGTTCCCGGTCCACGACCCGATGCAGATCATCGTCGTGGCCCGGTTCAAGGACGGGAAGCCGCTGCAGCGCGAGCGGGCGCGCGCCCTCTACGACGTGGCCAAGAAGGTCGGCTCGCTCCCCAACGCGGCCCGGCTGCAGGGCGTGATGGTCCCCGACTCGCGCCTGGGACGCGACGAGCAGGTCGCCCTGCTGGCGATGCCGAAGCTGATGATGCCCGACGATCTCAAGGACGCGCTGGACGAGACCGTGGGCGAGCACATCGCGATCTTCACGGTGACCACGGCGACCACGGCCACCTCCGAGGACCGCGCCACCCTGGTCCGCGCCATCCGCGCGCTCGGGCCGGTGGCCGACGGCCAGCTCATGGTGAGCGGGCTCTCGGCCATGGACGTCGACCAGGGGGACTACATCCGCCGGCGCACGCCGTTGGCCCTCGCGCTGGTCATGATCCTCACCTACGTGGCGCTCTTCCTCCTCCTCGGCTCGGTGCTGCTGCCGCTCAAGGCGGTGCTGACGAACATCATGTCGCTGTCGGCCTCCTTCGGCGCCATCGTCTGGATCTTCCAGGACGGCCACCTGGCGGGGGTCCTCGGCTTCCACCCCGCCCCCATCGAGCCGGCGTTGCCCATCATCCTCTTCTGCCTCGTCTTCGGCCTCTCCATGGACTACGAGGTCTTCCTGCTGACGCGGGTGCAGGAGGAGTACGAGCTCCACGGCGACACCACCCGCGCCATCGCCAACGGCCTCGAGCGCTCGGGCAAGCTCATCACCAGCGCCGCCGCCATCATGGTGGTGGTCTTCGCCGCCTTCCTCTTCGCCTCGGTGGTGCCGATCAAGGCCGTGGGCCTCGGCCTGGCGCTCGCCGTGGCGCTCGACGCCACCGTGATCCGGGTGATGCTGGTGCCGGCCGCCATGCGGCTGCTCGGGCCCCTCAACTGGTGGGCCCCCGGCCCGCTCGCGCGCTTCTACCGGCGCCTCGGGTTCGGCGGCACCGAGGAGAACGGCGCCGGCGGCAACGGACGAAACGGGCGCGACGGCCGGAACGGCGGGCTAGTCGCCAAGGGCGGGGACGGCGGGCATGGCGAGCGGTCCGCGCGCCCCGCCGACCAGGCCGAGACGCCGCAATAGCGCCGCGAGGTCGCGGGCCTCGGCCAATGCCGCCACCCCGACCTCGCTCGTCTCCCCCTTGTCGCTGTTCTCGGGATCGTCACCGAGGAGCGCGGCGAGCGGCGCCTGCGGCCGCGGGAAGACCTTGAGCTTCACCTTGGCGTCGGCGGGGATGCCGGCGGCCTGCTTGCACAGGGCGAGCGCCGTCGTGTAGCCGCCCAGCTCGTCGACCAGCCCGCGCGCCTTCGCGTCCTCGCCGGTCCAGATGCGCCCCTTGGCGATCTCGAGCACCTTCTCCTTGGGGAGCTTGCGCCCCTCGGCGACCTTGCCGGTGAAATCCGCGTAGATGAAGTCGAGCACCGCCTGGACGCGCTGCCACCCCTCGGGCGTGTAGTCCTGCAGCCCGGTCCACATCATGCTGTTCTTGTTGGTGTGGACCTCGTCCCAGCTCACCCCGAGCTTCTCCCACAGGCCCGCGGTGAGCGGCTTGAACGTGAAGACCCCGATCGACCCGGTGATGGTACCGGGCTGGGCCACGATCTTGTCCGCGGCCATGGCGATGTAGTAGCCACCGGAGCCGGCCACGCTGCCCATCGACGCGATCACGGGCTTGCCGGCCTTGCGCGCCCGGCCGACCTCGCGCCAGACCACGTCGGAGGCCACCGCCGACCCGCCCGGGCTGTCGATGCGGAACAGGATCGCCTTGACGTCCTTGTCGTCGACCGCGGCGCGGAAGGCCTGCGCCACGGTCTCGGCGCCCATGGTCTGCTCGCCCGACATCGCGTCGTAGCTCGACTTGCCGCGGTGGATGTCCCCCACCCCGTAGATGAGCGCGATGGTCTTCCCCTTCTTGTGGGGCCGGCCGGCGCGCTCGAGGTACTTCGCCACGTACAGGAGCTTGGCGTTCTTGCCGGCCTGGGTCTTGACCTGCTCGTAGACCTCGTCGCGGTACTTGAGCCCGTCGACGAGCCGGGCCTCGAGCGCCTCCTGCGCCAGCAGCGGCCCGCGGTCCATGAGCGCGCGCACCTCGTCGTCGGAGAGCTTGCGCGCCTGCGCGATCCCCCGGACCATCTGGGCGGCGATCGACTGGATCAGTCTCTCGGTCGCCTCCTTGTGGGCCGGCGTGAACTTCTTCTCGGTGAGCATGTTCCAGGCGTTCTTGTACTCGTGGCGCCGGTCGCCGCGCACCCGCACGCCGACCTTCTCCAGCGAGCCGGTGACGAAGGGGGTCTCGGCCTGGAGGCCGGTGAGCCCGACCTCCCCCACGGGCTGGAGGTAGATCTGGTCGAAGGCCGTGGCGAGGTAGTAGCTGCCGCTGCCCGGGCCGAACTCGCCGAACGTCTCGGCGAAGGCGACCGCGGGCTTCTTCTTCCCGCGGAACCTGATGACGGCGTCGCGGATCTCCTGCACCTGGGCGGTGCCCAGGCGGGCGGCGCCGATGCGGGCGACCACGCCCTTCACGCGGTCGTCGTCAGCCGCGCGCTCGAGCGCCTCGACCACGTCGCGCAAGGTGGGCTGGCGGCGCCCCATGAAGGCGAGCGGGTTCTCGGGCCGCGCCTCGACGAGCCCGCGCTCGAGGTTCAGCTCCAGCACGGTGCGCCTCGCCACGCTCCCCTTGCCGCCGCAGGCCGCGGCCGCGAGGCCGAGGAGCGTCAGCACCACCACCAGGGCCCCGATGGCCGCCAGGATCCCCACGAGCACCTTCTTCATGGTCGTCGCCTCCGTGTGCCTGCCGAGTCTAGCATCCCGGCCGTGCTGGGATGCGGGCGCCGTGCGCGACCGTGACATCTCCCGGGTCCTCGCCCTCATCGAGCGGGCCAACCGCGGCTTCGTGGTGCCGGCGGTCACCAAGGTGGCCGCGCGGCGAACCCCCTCCTTGCCTCCAACCCGCGCCTCTGAGATCATGGTTTCATGAGGTGCATCTGGCTGGCCCTGGTGGTGCTGCTGGTCGCGGGCCGCGCCGCGGCGTACTCCTCCAAGCCGCAGCCGGTCGTCTACACGGGGGAGCAGAACCTCTTCAGCAACGTCGACTTCGACACCGACTGGGTGCCGGCCGGCTCGCCGATCCAGGTGCGCTTCGTACTCCACCTCGGGAGCGGCTGGACCGCGCAGGCCGGGGGCAAGGGCGACCTCTCCTGGCCCGAGCCGCTGACGCTGCGCATGATCGGCAACCCCGACGCCGGCTCGCTCCTGATGAGCATCGGCATCGAGGTCTCCGCCCGGCTGCGTGTCTGCGTCCCCCTGCCCAACTGCAACACGATCGCTTGGGAAGGGAACGTCCCCTACGTCCCGAACTTCGACTACCGGCTCGCGGGCGAGGCCATCTTCACCCCCTTCCTCCTGCCGGGGGCGACGCCGGGCTCGGCCGTGGTGACCGACACCATCGCCCCGGTCACGCTCTTCCAGATCGACCTCCTCAACCTCATCGGGATCGACATCCCCGGAGTCAGCGGCGGGTTCGAGCTGAAGGCCGGCGGCGACGTGACGGCCACGCTCACCGGCGTGCGCTTCGACGTCGAGGACGGCGCCGGCGGGGTGCTCGGCACCATCGAGCACGAGCCGGGGGCGCTGATCCTCGCGATGCCGGACCGGCCGCACCGCGATGCGTGGCCCAACTGGCACGCCAACCTGAACGCCGTGGGCACCCTCGACCTGCAGCCGGCGGTCTACGTCGAGTTCGCCGGCGACGAGTGGAGCTTGCCGCTCTTCACCCTCCCGCTCGACCTCCTCGACGTCGACCTCGCCTGGGACTTCGGCACCAAGAAGACCACCTTCCCGCTCCCCGACATCCGCGTGCTCGAGCAGACGGTCGACTTCGGCACCGTCGCCGCGGGCGTGAAGGCGACGCGCGACCTGCGCGTCGACAACGCCGGCGAGCTCGAGCTGCTCGTCGACGCCACCGTCGAGGGGACCGCTTTCGGCGTCGCTCCCGCGACCTTGACCGTGGGCCCCGGCGCGAGCGGGTTCCTGACGGTGTCGGTCACGGCCCCGGCGGAGAACGTGAGCGGCACGCTGCGGCTCGAGTCGAGCGACCCGGACCGGCCGGTGGTGACGGTGGCGCTCCTGGCCGCGGGCCAGGGGGACGTCGAGCAGATCCCGGGCGACGGTGGCGTCCCGGCGACTCCCGACGGGCCCAAGCCGGCCTCGGGCTGCGGCTGCTCGGCCGCGCCCGCGGGCGCCCCGGTGCTCGCGTTGCTCGGGCTGCTCCTGCGCGGGCGCCGGAAGCGCTAGCGCTCGTCGGCGTTCGCGTCGGCGCTCCCGGCGCGCTGGGCCACCCGGAACAGCACGCGGAAGGTGGTGCCGCGGTCCACCTCGCTGTCCACGTGGACGGCGCCGCGGTGGGTGCGCACGATGCCGAGCACGGCCGCCAGCCCCAGGCCCCGCCCCGGAAACTTGGTCGTGAAGAAGGGATCGAAGACCCGGAGGCGCGTGGCCTCGTCCATGCCGCACCCGGTGTCGGCGACCTCGAGGAAGACGTGGTCCTCGGGGAGCAGCTCGCCGCCCAGGTACGCATCGCGCAGCGCCGGGTGGTCCCCGCGCATCACGCCGGTGCGCACCGTGATGGTCCCGCCACGGCCCTCGACCGCCTCGGCCGCGTTGGTGAGCAGGTTGGACACCACTTGCCGCACCTGGGCCGCGTCCCCCTCGATGGCGGGCAGCTCCGACGCGAGCTCGAGGCGCACGGCCCCGGCCCGGGCGAGCGTCCCCTCCAGGAGACTCCGCGTCTCCACCACGATCTCGTTCAGCGCGAGCGCCTGGAGCACGAAGTGTCGCCCGCCGGAGTAGTCGAGGAGCCTGTCGGTCAGCTCCGCGGCCCGCCGCGCGGCGTTCTGGATCTTGTGGACCCGCTCGTGGGCGAGGGTCCCGGCCTTGAGGCCGGTCAGGGCCAGCTCGGCGTTGCCGAGGACGGCCACCAGGAGGTTGTTGTAGTCGTGCGCCAGGCCCCCGGCGAGCACGGCCAGCGACTCCAGCTTCGCGGCGTGCTGGAGCTGCACCTCGTAGCGCTGGCGCGCCGCCTCGGCCTGCTTGCGCTCGGTGATGTCGATGGCGATGGCGCGGATGCCGACCAGGTGGCCGCCGCGCTCGATGGGGCTCGCGTAGCACGCGACCTCGTAGGGGCTGCCGTCGGGGTGCAGGGCGGTGTACTCCGCGCCGAGGACGGTCTCCCCCTCGATCACGCGCCGCAGCGTGGCGGCGACGCGCTCGCGGTCCTTCGGCGCGACCCCGTCGAGGACGTTCACGCCGCGCGCATCCGCGGTCGCACCAGACGCGGCCCCCTGCAGGGCGTGGCGGTTGGCGAAGGTGACGTTGCCGTCGACATCGGTCTCCACGACCGTCTGCGGTAGCTGGTCGGCCAGCTCGCGGAAGCGGCGCTCGCTCTCGCGCAGGCTGTCCATGGCGCGTTGCCGCTGGAGCGCCACCGTGGCCTGGTTCACGAAGGCCTCGATGATGCGCGGGTCGGGTAGGTCGGTGTGCTCGCGCGCGATGATTACCACCGATCCGTACAGCTCGCGCCGGAGGGTGAAGCCCATGGCGCAAGCCTGACGGAAGCCGATGGCCCGTTCGAGCTTCCGGGCGACCTCCGCCGAGTACAGGCCGAGGGTCACGACGTCGAGGCCGCCCGGCACCACCATCAGCCGGCCCCGGGTCAGCCCCTGGAAGGCCTGGTCGTTGATGGGCGCCGACTCGCCGACCGGATCGCCGGCAACGGCGCGCCAGGCGGCCAGCGTCTCGGGCGCGCCGAAGACGGCCTGGGCGATGCCCAGTCCAGCGCCGAGCGCGATCGAGCTCACCAGCACCACGCTGTCACCGACCAGCTCCCAGATGCGACGCCCCGCGAACGCGAGGATGTCCTCGTCGGCGGGCAGCTCCACCCACTCGGTGGCGGAGCGCGCCAGGAACTCCAGGTCCTGCTCGTGGCGGTCCGGGAGCCGGCGCCGCGCGACCACGCTCGCCGTGAGCTCCGCCGTGGCCGCCGGGGTCGGCGCGACCGGGCGGCCGTCGCTGAGGGCATCGTGCTCGCTCACCTGATCCTCGCCGCGGGCCGCGCGCGGCCCGGACCGTCATCATGGCGCGAGCGCGCCTCGTTGTCACGCGCCCGCGCGGGCGCCGCCGCCGAGGCCGAGGCCCGATCCGTTCCTGCACCAGATCCGCGGGCTGCGGCACCTCGGCACCGATGCGCCCCTCGATCGGTCGCTCGTCCCGCCCGAGCTGGACTTCGTCCTGAAGCGACGCGGGCCCGCCAGCCAACATCCGCTGCCGCCCGCACGATGGATCCTGCCCGGGATCCCACCGCGACCGGTGGATCCCGCGAGCCGGACCGGGGGTTGATCCTAAGTCCGCAGGAATGCTATCATTATGAAACCACTCCGGCTCGCTGAGGCGTGCCCTGGCGCGCGGCCCGCCAGCAGCAGGGGTGAGGGAGGAGCCATGGTCGCACCGGAAGCCGAGCCGCACGCCTGCCTCGCGATCCCAGGGCTACCCATCGGCTGGGATCCGGCTGGCGACGACGGGCCCGGGTGGTACCTGCTCTACAGCGACGTGGAAGGGCCGAGGGTGCTCCGGATCCGCCACTGCCCGTTCTGCGGCTCGCCGCTCCGCAGCAAGGTCGAGTCCGCGGATCCGGGCGAGGCCCCCGGCGTGATCTTCCCCAAGCCGGGCGGATCCAGCTGACCAGGATCGTCGAGGCTCGAGGCTCCAGCCTCCGGCCTCTCGGCGCGGCGGCCCGGGGCCAGCCGGAGGCGCCGGCCCGCGGCGCCCGGCGCCGGGCGTGGTAGGCTTGGTTCGTGGCCCGCATGCACCGGCTGCGGCTGCTCTTGCTCCTGCTCCTGGCCCCGGCGAGCGGTTGCTGGACCGCCTCGTACCTCGCCCAGCAGGGGAGCGGCCAGCTCCGGCTGCTCCGCGAGCGACGGCGCGTGGACGACGTGCTCGCCGACCCGCGCGTCGCGGCCGAGACCAAGCGGCGGCTGCACCTCGCGGCCGCCGCGCGCGAGTTCGGCATCCGCGCCCTCGGTCTGCGGGGCGACGGGAACTACACGCGCTTCCTCGACACCCACGGCGCGCCGGTGGCCTGGATGGTCTCGGCGGCCCCCCCCGACCGCCTGGTGCCGCACCGCTTCCGCTTCCCGCTGGTGGGGGCCCTCCCCTACGTCGGCTTCTTCCGCGAGGCCGACGCGCGGGCCGAGGTCGCGCGCCTGCAGCGCCTCGGCCTCGACACGTACGTGCGCGCGGTGGCCGGCTACTCCACCATCGGGATCACCTCAGATCCCATCTACTCGTCGATGCTGGAGGGATCGGACGCGCGCATCGTCGAGATCACGCTCCACGAGATGGCCCACGGCACCGTCTTCGTGCCGGGCCGCGCCGAGTGGAACGAGAGCTTCGCGACGCTCGTGGGCCTGCACGGGGCCGCCCTGTTCTTCGCCCTCGAGCACCGCGCCGCGGAGGCGCGGCGGCTCTTCGCCGACGCGCGCGCGCGGGCCGAGCGCGAGGCGCGCTTCGCCGCCTTCCTGGCGCCGCTGGT
>JACRCY010000534.1 GCA_016218785.1 Deltaproteobacteria bacterium | reverse complement strand
GCGCCCGCCCCCCCGCCGGCCGCCGCGGCCGCGCCCGCCGACGAGCTCCCGCGCCGCGGCACCTTCGACGGGCGGCTGCGCGCCGAGGTCTGCCGCATGGGCGAGAAGGAGGCCGAGGCCGACGGGCTCATGGCCCGCGAGGGCGAGGCCGAGGTCCCGGTGGTGGTGGAAGGGGAGGAGACGCGCGACGTCTCGTCGGCCCAGCCGGTCTCGGCGTTCGTGACCAGCGGCCTGCTCCACCCGGACGAGCCCGGGGCCGGCTTCACGGTCGGCGCCGGGGGCGGGCTCCTGTGCCGCATCGACGGCGGCGTGGTGATGCGCCTGGCACGCGGCGCGGCCGTGAGCGGCGACCTCGAGTTCACGCCCGCGCGGCGGCGCGTGCGGGGGCGCGTCGTGGACGAGCCGCTGGGCGGAGCGGACCCCTTCCACCACGTCCGCGGCCAGGGGGCCGTGCTGGCCCTCGCCGGCGACGCGCGCTTCGTGCCGCTGCTCCTGCACGACGACATCGTCTACGTGCGCGAGGAGGCGGTCTACGCCTTCGGCGGCGAGCTGCACTGGGAGAGCGGCCGCATCCCGGGCCTGGGCGGGCGCCACCCGATGCTGCAGTTCCGCGGTCGCGGCGGCCTGGCCCTGCGGGTGCGCGGCGCCCTGTCGCACGTGAAGCTCGAGCGCGGCCAGACCCTCGGCATCGACGCGGCCGCGCTCTTCGGGTGGGTGGGGCGCGTGGTGCCCCACGCCATGGTCGGTGGCGCGGGGCGCGCCATCGGCTGCACCGGCGAGGGGGTGCTCCTCCTCTGCGACCCGGATGCCAGGGTCGCTCCCTAGATGGCGGGCGGGGCGGGCCGGGTCAGGAGACGCCATGGCTGAGCGACGACGCACCCTGCGCGACGAGCTGACCGATCTCCCCAACCTCCTCACGCTCGGGCGGGTGCTGGTCATCCCCTTCGTGGTCTACTTCATCGACAACCGCAGCCAGGTGCGCAGCTTCGTCGCGATGATCCTGTACCTGCTGGCGGCGGTCACCGACTTCCTCGACGGCTTCCTGGCGCGGCAGCGCGGCCAGGTCAGCCTGCTCGGCAAGTTCCTCGACCCGCTCGCGGACAAGCTCATCGTCATGGCCGCCCTGGTGGTGCTGGTCGACGTCGACCGCCTGCCGGTCTGGATGGTGGTGCTGCTGCTGGCCCGCGAGCTGGCCATCACGGGGCTGCGCAGCATCGCCTCGAGCGAGGGGCTGGTGATCGCCGCGGGCCAGTGGGGCAAGTACAAGACCGCGCTCCAGCTGGTGGGGATCAGCTTCTGCCTGGTGCACTTCCGCTACCCGCTGCTGGGCACGCGCCTCTGGATCGACTTCAACGTGATCGGGTTCTGGGTGCTGTGCGTGTCGCTCTTCTTCTCGCTCTTCTCCGCCTTCCAGTACGTGCAGTTCTTCGTGCAGGCGGCCGAGGCGCGCGACCACGCCGCCCAGGAGAAGTAGGCGAGGGGGCGGTCAGGGAGCGGGCGCCGCCACGGAGGCCGCCCGCTGCCGCCGGAGGAGCAGCCAGAGGCCCAGCGCGCCCGCCGCGACGAGCAGGCTGATGAGCTGCGACACCGAGAGGAAGCTGGGGGCCTCGGGGGGTAGCCCGAGGAGAGCGTTGAGGCCGCGGGTGCTGAAGGCCACGACGTGGCGGCGCGCCGCGTCGCCGCGGAAGACCTCGACCACGGTGCGCAGCAGCGGGTAGACGAACAGGTAGGCGAGGAGCACCTGGCCGTCGAAGCGCTTCCGGCGCCCCAGCCCGAGGAGCCAGAAGAAGATCAGCAGCTCCCCGAACGCCTCGTAGAGCTGGGTCGGGTGCAGCGGCATGGTCGCCGCGGCGCCCGACGGCAGCAGGTCGCCGAGGTCGCTGTACGCGAGGCTCCTGGGCCCGAACGCGACGCCGAGCGCGCTGCTCGTGGGCTTGCCGAAGCAGCAGCCGGCGGCGAAGCAGCCGAGGCGGCCGAAGAAGTGCCCCAGGGGCACCGAGGGCATGATCAGGTCGGCGGTGCGGAGGATCTTCATCCGCCTGCGGTGCAGGACGAACACCCCGACGCCGAGCGCGGCGAGGAAGCCGCCGTACCAGACGAGGCCCCCTTCCCACACGTGGAGCGCCCTGGTGCAGTCCCACACGACCTGCCCGGTGGTGCGCGCCGACCCGGTGCCGCGGCACGAGCCCACGTAGTAGCCGAGGTCGGTGAGGATGAAGAGGAGCCGGGCGCCCACGAAACCCCCGACCAGGAGCCAGAAGCCCAGGTCGAGCAGGCGGTCCGGGTCGGTCCCCTCGCGCCGCGCCTGGCGCGTGGTCATCACGACCGCGAGGAGGAAGCCGACGGCGATGAGCACGCCGTACGTGTGGAGCCCGCCGCCGAAGAGGCGCACCAGCTCCGGGTACATGACCCTAGCCCGCCGCCGGCCGCCGCCCCAGGCGCCGGAACAGGTAGAGCCCGAGGCCGAAGAGCGGGATCGAGATGATCTGCGAGGTCGAGAGGAAGCCGAGGACGACGCCGCGCTCGTCGGCCCGCAGGATCTCGATGGCGCTGCGAAGGGCGGCGTAGAGCATCAAGAACAGGGCGAAGACCTGCCCGTCGAAGCGCTTGCGCGGGCGCACCCAGAAGTAGAGGTAGAGGAAGATGCCGAGGCAGGCGAGCGCCTCGTAGAGCTGCGTCGGGTGGACCGGGAGCGCCGCGGACGCGCTCTTCGCGATGATGCCGGCCTCCACCTGGGCCCGCCAGGCCGCGCCGCGGCCCGGGAACTGGATGCCGAGGAAGCTCGCGGTGGGCCGGCCGAAGCAGCAGCCGTTGAGCACGCAGCCCAGCCGGCCGAAGACGAGCCCGAGCGGGATGCCGTAGCCGGCGAGGTCGGTGATGCGCCACATGGGGAGCCGGTGGCGCCAGAGGTAGTAGAGGCCGAATGCGGTGGAGAAGAGGAAGCCGCCGTAGTAGGCGAGGCCGCCGCGCCAGACCTTGAAGGCCACCAGGCAGTCGCGCGGCGGGTAGCAGACGTGGCGGACCGGATCGCACTGGTAGTCGACCAGCCCCGACGCCGTGGCGTACTTGCCGAGGGAACAGGTGGCGTCGGAGACGCAGCGCAGGACGCGGGCGTCGGCGGCCTCCACCAGGCGCGGGTCGAGGCAGAGGTTGAGGTACTCGTGGAGGTGCCCGTCGGCGATGACGTGGAGGGCGCGCGAGCCGATGATCCCCCAGACCACCATCCAGATGTTGAGGTCGAGCACCCGCTGGGCGTCGAGGCCCTGCCGGCGCGCGTCGCGCACCGACAGGATCGCGGCGAAGGCGAAGCCCACCGTCAGGAGCGTGAAGTACGCGTAGAGCTCCACCGGCCCGATCACGGGCAGGTCGAAGGGCAGGCGCCAGAGGATGGGCTTCACTTCCGGACCTCGACCGCCGCACCGTCGGGCTTGGCGTCGGGCGGGTCTTCTAGGGGGGGGCCTTCCCGCCCCCCCTCGCCCCGGCAAGGCCGGGGCGAGCCTTCCCCCTCCGCGCGCTCCCCGCGCGAGTCGAGGGTGGCGACCACCTCCGGTCGGGCACGTCGCGGGAAGAGGTCCAGGGCGAGGAGCAGGACACCCACCGTGATGCCGGCGTCGGCGATGTTGAACGTGGGCCAGTGGCGCACCCGCCCGAACAGGCGGGCGTGCCAGTCGACGAAGTCGACGACGTAGCCGTAGGCCATGCGGTCGATGAAGTTGCCGATGGCACCCCCCAGGATGAGGGCGAGGGCGAGGCGCAGGCGCCGCTGCTCCGCCGTGGCGCGGGCGTAGGTGAACACGATGAACGCCATCGCCAGGATGGAGACCCCGACGAAGAAGGGCCTGCGGTAGCGCTCGCCCACGTCGGCGAGCAGCCCCCAGGCGGCGCCGGGGTTCCGGGCGTAGCGGAGATCGAAGCCGGGCATCACGCGCACGGTGCGGCCGCGGATGTTGCGCTCGACGGCGCGCTTGGTCGCCTGGTCGGCGAGGATCACCAGGGCGCTCACCGCGAGGAGGAGAACCAGGCGGCGGAGAAACGGGCTCGCCTTCGTCCCCGTCGGCGCCGTGGCGTCGGGCATGAGCATTGCCGCGAAGGTAGCAGGGCGCGGGAGACCAGGCAAACGGGAGCCCGCCGAGGGGCCCGTGGTCCGCCCGCGGCCAGGGTGGTATGATCGAGGGCGATGAAGGCGAGGGAGCGCGCGCCGGCGACGTACGAGGACCTGCTCAAGGTCCCGGACCACATGATCGCCGAGATCCTCGACGGCGACCTCGAGGTCAGCCCCCGGCCGGGGGCGCGGCACACCCGGAACGCGTCGGTCATGCACGGCGACCTCTGCGCGCGGTTCGACGGCCCCCCGGATGGCCCCGGCACGCCGGGCGGCTGGTGGATCCTGTTCGAGCCGGAGCTGCACCTCGGCGCCGACGTGGTCGTGCCCGACCTGGCGGCCTGGCGCCGCGAGCGCATGCCCGAGATCCCGGACGTGGCCTTCTTCACGCTGGCCCCCGACTGGGTGTGCGAGGTGCTGTCACGGGGCAAGGAGCGAGCAGTGCGCGTGAGGAAGATGCCGATCTACGCGCGCGAGGGGGTCGGGCACGCATGGCTCGCGGACCCGGTGGCGAAGGTGCTCGAGGTCATGCGACTGGAGGCCGGCCGGTGGGTCGTGGTGGGCGCATTCGCCGGCGACGAGCGGGTGCGCGCCGAGCCGTTCGACGCGGTGGAGCTGGATCTCGGGCGGTGGTGGCTGCCCTGAGGCCCGCGCCGGCGTGACCGCCGGGGCGCAGCAGCACTCGCCAGCGTCGATGCGACCCGTGAGCGGGCTCGCTTACCAGACCGACCTGCTCGAATTGCTGCCGGCGCTGTACGGGCCCGTCCACCTCATGGCGCATGCGCTCACTTGACCTAGACGGCGTGCGCCCGCAGAATCGGATCATGGTGCAACTGCCGTCCGACATCGAGGGGGCGCTGCGGAGCTTCAAGGCGGGCCTCCTCGCCGACTTCGGCCACCGCGTCCGGCGCGTGGTGCTCTTCGGCTCGGTCGCGCGCGGGGCGGCGCGCTGGGACTCGGACGTCGACGTGCTGGTTCTGCTCGACCGCCTGGATCGCGGTGAGGTGTCGCGGATCGTCGATCGCGCCGCCGACGAGCTCACCGCGCGTGGGGTGCTGATCTCGCCGACAGTGATGTCGGAGGACGCCTTTGCCGCCCTCGCGCGGCGCGAACGACGGCTGCCTGCGGACATCACGCGGGAGGGAATCCCGCTGTGACCGGGGAGAACCGCGAGTTCGCGCTCGAGGAGGAGTTCGCGCGCAGCGCGGAGGATCTGGCGGCCGCGCGGGCCCTGGTCGCCGCCGGCCTATACCGGCCGGCGATGACGCGGGCGTACTACGCGGCCTTCCACGCGGTGCGGGCGCTCCTCTTCGCCGAGGGGCTCGAGCCACGCAGCCACGGCGGGACGCAGCACCTGCTGAACCTGCACTACATCCGTCCCGGACGACTTGAGCCGCGGTGGAACCGCGTGCTCGCACGGTTGCAGAGGTTCCGCGAGGAGGCCGACTACGGCGGCGCCTTCGTCCTCGACCGCGAGGCGCTCGACGAGGAGCTGCTGGCAGCGGAAGCGCTGTGCGCGCGAGCGCGCGAACTGCTGGGACGGCCCGCCGCGCGGTAGAGCGCCTTCGTCGTCCGGCCG
>JACRCY010000537.1 GCA_016218785.1 Deltaproteobacteria bacterium | reverse complement strand
CTGGCGGCGCAGCGGGCGAGGCGCGCGCTGCAGGGCGGCGGAGGCGTGCTGGAGGCGGCGCTCGAGGCGGGCCTCTCCGGGCCGTCGCGGCTGCACGACCTGCTCCTCACCGTCGAGCGCATGACGCCCGGCGAGTACCGGGCCGCGGCGCGGGGCGTGGAGATTCGCCACGGCGTCCACGACACCGCCTTCGGGCCGGCGCTGGTGGCGGCGACGCCGCGGGGCGTCTGCGCGGTGGCCTTCCTCGAGGGGAGCGAGCGCGCGGCGGTGGACGAGCTGCGGGCGCGCTGGCCGGGCGCGACGCTGCGAGAGGACCGCCGCGCGGTGAAGGCCGTGGCCGAGGCGCTGTCCGCGCGCATGGCCGGCCGGGCGGGGCAGCCGCTGTCGGTGCTGCTGCGCGGGACGCCTTTCCAGCTGCAGGTGTGGGAGGCGCTGCTGCGCGTCCCCGAGGGCCGCACCGTCACCTACGGCGCGGTGGCCGAGGCCGTCGGCGCGCCGCGGGCGGTGCGGGCGGTGGGCACGGCGGTGGGGGACAACCCGCTGGCGTGGCTGATTCCCTGCCACCGCGTCATCCGCGCCTCGGGCGTCCTGGGCGAGTACCGCTGGGGCGCGGCGCGGAAGGCGGCGATGCTGGCGTGCGAGGGCGCGGCCGGCGTGCGGTGGCGGTGACGCGGCGGCTGATACAGTCCGCGCCGTGAGCGACGAGGCCGTCACCATGTCGGCGCGGTTCCGCCTGGCGCTGCTGGGGAAGGGCCTGCTGCTGGGCGCCATCGCCGTGCTCTTCGCCGCCCTCGCCGCCGCCGCGTGGACGAAGTGGCACTGGCCGCTGCTGGCCCGCGCGAGCGGCCTCTTGCTGACGCTGCTCGCCGCGGCCTGGGTCGGCTGGGCGGCGGCCCTCGCGCTGCTGGACGTCCTGCGCGGGCAGGCGCTGCGCTCCACCGGCGCGAAGCCGCTCGAGTCGCGCCGCAGCGGGTACTCGCTGCGCCTGCCCGGTTCACCTTGACAGCGGCGCCGGTCCGCGCGAGTCCCGCCGCATGGCGACGGCGCTCGGCTCGCAACCGGCAGCACCGGCCGGCTGGTGGTGGCTCTTCGCGGCCTGGCTGACGGCCGCGGGCGCGACGGCCGGCAGCCTCTTCTTCAGCTCGGTGATGGACCTGCCGCCGTGCGTGCTGTGCTGGTACCAGCGCATCGCGCTCTTCCCGCTGGTGCTGGTCCTGGCGGCGGGGCTCTTCCCGTTCGACGCCCGGGTCGTGCGCTACGCGCTGCCGCTCGCGGCCGCTGGCTGGGCCGTCGCTGGCTACCACAACCTCCTCTACTGGGGCGTGGTCCCGGAGAGCCTGAGCCCCTGCAGCGAAGGCGTGTCGTGCACCAACAAGCACCTGGACCTGTTCGGCGTCGTGTCCATCCCGCTGCTGTCGTGGGTGGGCTTCACGGTGCTGATTGCCCTTGTCGTCGTCCTCAAACGGAGAGCCTCGTCATGACTCGGCAGCACCTGGCATTCATCGCAGCGCTGGTGGTGGGGTTCGCCCTGTTCATGGGCGGCGCCCAGCTCTACCGGCGCCAGCAGTCGGCGCGCCTCGACTTCCTGGCGCAGAGCGACTTCGCCACCTTCGTTCGGCCGCACTCGCAGACGCTCGGCGCAGCGAACGCGAAGGTCTACCTGATCGAGTTCACCGACCCGGCCTGCGAGACGTGCGCCGCCTTCGCGCCGATCGTGAAGCGGCTGCTCGCCGCCCACCCCGACCGGCTCAAGCTGGTGGTGCGGTACGCGCCGCTCCACCCGGGCTCGGACACCGTGGTGCGCCTGCTCCACGCCGCCGCGCAGCAGGGGAAGTTCTGGGAGGCGCTCGACGTCATGTACCGCACGCAGCCGGCCTGGGCGAGCCACCACCAGCCGCGGCCCGACCTGCTCGGCGGATTCCTGGCCGAGGCCGGACTGGACATGGCAAGGCTGGAGCAGGCGTTCCAGGCCCCCGCGACCGCGGCAGACGTCGCGCAGGACGTCGCCGACCTGCAGAAGCTCGGCGTGACCAAGACGCCCAGCTTCTTCGTCAACGGCAAGCCGCTGGTCCGCTTCGGCGAGCGGGAGCTCGAGGCCCTGGTGCAGTCCGAGCTGGATGCCACGCGCTGACGAGCCCGCACCGGCGCCGCGCTACGGGCCCAGCGTCCGCGTCGGCCGCAGCACCTCGACGTCGTACCTCCGCGCCGGCCCGTCCACCGTGAGGACGTGGCCCGGCACCTCCAGCACGCCGGCGCTCCTCATCCGCACCACCACCCGTGGGCCGGACGAGTCCACGCAGCCGCGCGTCAAGAGGACGGAGCACGCGGGCAGCTCCACGCCGTCCTGCGCGATGCGCGTCGTCTCCGACACCTGCGCCACGTACGTCGTGCCGTCGCGCTCGCGCAGGCCGCCGTTGGCGCCCGTCACCAGCCACAGCCGGCGCTCGTCCTGCACGTCGTCCAGGTCCTCCACGCCGGCCACGCCCCGCTGCAGCGTCTGCACCCGCGCCGGCAACAGCGGCACCACCATGCCTGCGCGCAGGAGCACCGGCAGCTCGCCCACTGCCGCCGGCACGTCCAGCTCCACCCCGCCTTCGGCCGCGGACACCCGCGCGTCGCCGGCGCCGTCGAGCAGCACCCACTCGCCCTTCGGCACCCACACCTTCCGCGACGTCGCGCCCTCCACGTACACCGGGGCCACCAGCATGCCGCCGCCCAGCAGGTACTCGTCGGCCGTCGTCCAGGCGCGCTCCTCCCTGGGGAAGTGCAGCGCCAGCGAGCGGACGATGGGCACCCCCGTCGCCTCCGCCTCGGCCGAGTGCGCGTCGAGGTACGGGTAGAGCTGCACGTGGAGCTGCGCCCAGCGCTTGAAGTGCGCCGCCGTCTCGGCGTCGGTGTCCCAGCGCCACTGCTGCCGCGGCGCCGTGCCGTGGTGGGTGCGCATCACCGGCGACAACGCGCCCAGCGACGTCCAGCGGAAGAAGAGCTCCTTCGTCGCCGGCGGGTTGGTGGCCGACTGGTAGCCGCCGATGTCGTGGGCGTATGTGGAGACGCCGGCCAGGCCCAGGTTGATGCCCATTGGGATGACGGTGAAGAGGCCGTCGTCGAGCTGGAAGCTGGTGCGCTGGTCTCCGGCCCAGGCCACCGGCGTGTACTCGTTGCTGCCCAGCCAGCCGGAGCGGGCGAAGAAGACGCGCTGCCGGCCGTCGGCGGCGCGCTCGGCCAGCACCTCGGCGTTCAGCTTCACCCACTCGCGCGCGTAGCGGTTGTGCGCCTCGAGCGGGTCCTCCCCGCTGGCCAGCACCGCGTCGTGCGGCAGCCACTCGCCGAAGTCCGCCATCCACCCGGTGAAGCCCACGTCGAGCGCCCGCCGCATGTACGACTTCACCCACTCGCGCGTCTCCGGCCGCGAGAGGTCCGCCAGGCCCATCGGCTTGAAGGTGGCGCCGGTGAAGACGTACTGCGCGCCGCCGTCCGCGCGCACGAAGTGCCCGCCCGCGGCGGCCTCCGCGTGCACGCGCGAGCCCTCCTCGATGAAGGTGTTGTAGTAGGCGAGCCAGCCGAAGCCCTTCGACTGCAGCTCCGCCGCCACCGCCTCGGCGTTGGGGTACAGGGTGCGGTCCAGGTCCCAGTCCTCCACCAGCCGGTAGCTGTCGCCCTGCCAGGTGCCGCCGCGGAAGTCCTCGGTCCAGATGACGGAGGACGGCACGCCCGCGTCGCGCAGCGCCTCGGCCTCGCGCCGGACGCTGGCGCTGCCGAACAGCGCCTCGCTCCAGGGCGCGAAGGCGATGGGCGGCGGGCGCATCGGCCGGCCCAGCACCCGCCCGGTGCCCGCCTCGAGGGACTTCATCGGCGAGCCGGCGAACACCCACAGCGTGAAGGCGTTGCCCCACACCTCGACGCGCCAGGCGTCCTCCCGCACGCTGCACAGCTCGAAGACGCTGCGGCGGTCCGTCTCCGCCACGCCGAGGTAGCCCCGGTTGGAGAGCCACGTCGGCAGCCCGTAGCTGGACGCGTGGCGGGTGCCGACGAGGAACCACAGGTCCGGGTACTCGTCGTTCTCCATCTGCTTGCCGATGCCCGGCTCGCTGGTCCAGATGGGCACCGTGTGGCCCTTGTGGTCCACGCCGTCCGCCTGGCCGCCGAAGCCGAGGAAGTGGTCGGAGCCCGCGCAGCGGAAGGCCAGCGACAAGCGGTTGGTGGCGGCGTCGACCGCCTTCCACTCCAGCCTCAGCTCGCCCACGCCCGTCGTCGACGCCTCCAGCGTCACCACCGGCTGGCCCTGCGCGTCGCGCCAACTGCCCTTCGAGAGCCCGGTGCGCACGTCGTCCCACTGGAAGCGGCGCCCTTCCGTCCACGCGCCGGGGCCGTCGGTGAACTTGAAGCTGCCGTACTGCAGCTCCACGCGGGACTTCGCCGTGCGCACCGCCGCCGGGGCGTAGGCGCCGGTGCCGGTGGTGAAGGCCTCCAGCAGCGCCTTCTTCGACACCGTGTCGGTGGCGCTGAAGGTGTCCTTCTCCGCGGACAGCTCCACGCCGCCCAGCTGCGGGCGCGGCGAGCCGCAGGCGAGGAGCGCGAGGCAGGGGGTGAGGACGAGGAGGCGCATGGAGCGCTCCCCTACCACGGCGCGCGCTTCCAGTGGGCCGCGCGCCCGCCCTCAGTGCCAGGAGGTCACCCGCACGGCGTGAAAGCACGCGAAGTCGCGCGCGTTCGCCGTCACCAGCGTCAGGCCGTTGACGGCGGCGACGGCCGCGATCTGCCCGTCGACGAAGGGCGCGGGCTTCCCGGCGGCGGCGAGCCTCGCGCGCTCGTGCGCATGCCAGGAGGCCGCCGCCGCGTCGTAGCCGACGATGGGCACGTTCGCCGCGATGACGTTCTGGAGGTAGCGCTCTCCGGTGCGCCGACGCCGCCCCGGAGGCATCGACGCGACGCCGAACACCAGCTCGTGCCACACCGGGCTGGCGGTGGCGATGGAGTCCGCGTGCGCGGTGAGCAACTCCAGCACGCGGGCGCTCGGCCGCGGCTTCAGCGGCTCCGACAGCGCGTTGGTGTCGAGCAGGAAGCGCGTGCTCACAGCTTCACCGGCCGACCCAGGCCGCGGTCCCGAACGCGGGCCAGGTGCCGCGCGGAGAGGACGCCGCTCCGGGGCCGCTGCGCCAGGAAGTCAACCAGCGCCTCCGCGAAGCCCGTCCGCTGGCCGCTCAGCCGCTGAAAGTCCGCCTCGGAGACGAGCACGGCCACCAGCCGGCCCCGGCGCGACAGGCCGATGGTCTTGCCGCGCTCGACCTGCCTCACCACGCGAGTGAGGTGATTCCGAGCTTCGGCCAGCGAGAGCGTCTCCGTCACCATATGGGCAGGAAGATAGCCATGTCCGGCCGAGGGCTCAAGGCGGCGCGACCAACCTGTGGCAGCAGGGGAACAGGCGTAGACTTCGAGCGGGGAATCAGGGAACGTAGCGAGGTAGGAGGAGAATGACGCAGTCAGCAATCAGAGTGAGGATCCCGCGGCCCATCCACCCCTTCCCGGCGAGGATGGCGGCCAGGATCCCGTGGAACGAGCTACGCGGCGCCAGCCGGCAGCCCCTTCGCGTGTTGGATCCGATGGCCGGATCGGGCACTACGCTCGTCGTTGCTCGGACACTTGGGCACGAATCGATCGGCTTCGACACCGACCCGCTCGCGGTGCTCCTCGCGCGCGTCTGGTGCGGGGACGTCAGCGAGTCCTCGGCGAAGCGCATGGCGGAGCGGGTGCTCGAGTCCGCGCGCAAGCGCGCCCGGTCGCTTCGCCTTCGAGACGCGTACCCACCCGACGCCCACGACGAGACCCGATCGTTCGTGCGGTACTGGTTCGACGAAACCAACCGTCGCCAGCTCGCCGCTCTCGCGAGTGCGGTCTCGGAGGTGCGGAGCAGGACGGTACGGAGCGTCCTATGGTGCGCCTTCTCCCGCTTGATCATCACCAAGCAGGCTGGTGCCTCGCTCGCTCTCGACGTCGCGCACAGCAGACCCCATCGGGTCGCGGACAAGAACCTGATCCGTCCATTCGACCACTTCCTCCGGGCTGTCGGTCTCGTGCTCGGCGCGATGCCGTTCAAGGTTGCGGAGGTGCGCGGACCGCGCGCGACGGTCAAGATCGCCGACGCCAGGGAGCTGCCGCTCGAAGGCTCAACCGTCGATGTCGTCGTTTCGTCGCCGCCGTACCTCAACGCAATCGACTATCTCCGCGGACACAAGTTCTCGCTGGTCTGGATGGGCCACGACGTGGGTGACCTTCGGGCGGTGAGAGCCACGAACATCGGCACCGAGGTCTCCGCCGGAGCAGAGCTCGAGAACCCCGTGATCGCCCGCGCCCTCGATCGGATGGGCGATCTCGATGGCCTTCCCGAACGCCAGAAGAGACTGCTCGCTCGGTACGTCACCGACATGGACAAGACCATCGGCGAGATCCATCGGGTTCTGGTGCGGCGCGGTCGCGCGGTTCTCGTCATCGGCGACTGCACGATGCGCGGCGTGTACGTCCGCAACTCGGCCGCCCTGGCCTACCTTGGCGAGCGTCACGGGTTCGAGGTGGCGCGGTGCCGGCGCCGGACGCTTCCTCCCAACCGAAGGTACCTGCCGCCACCGACTTCGCGCGGGTCTGGGCTCATGCTCCAGAACCGGCTCCGGACCGAGGTCCTCCTCGACCTCGTCAAGACGTAGCAGGGCAGGTTTCGCATCGTCACCCCTTCGCCCTCTTCGTCTTCTGCTCGTTCGCGACCTTGAAGATGGTCTTCTTCTGTTCCTCCTCGGGGAATTGCCGAAGCACCGCCCCCGCAGCCTCCATGACGCGGTCCGGACGCTGCGTCAGCTCGACGGTCAAGTCGCGAACGACCACGTGCGGCGTCATTCGGGACATCGCCTTGCAGAGCTCGACGAGCTCGGACTTCTTCATCTCGATCTTCTTGTCCTTCCTGAGCGCCGTGGTGACGGCTGCGAACTCGACCGCCTCTGCCGGCACGTCGCCTTGGAGCCCCCAGATCGTCTCAAGGATCGCCTTGTAGGGCGGCTTCGCCGGCTGCTCCGCGAGAAGGGTGTCGACCCACGCCTTGCAGTCTTCGGGCGTGATGCAGGTCTGGAAAAGCGCACGTAGGCGGTCCAGGCCGATGCCCTTGACGGGCACGAGGCGGACGAGCCGCGCGAGATCCACGGTCCTGATGACGGTGATCGTCTTGCCGCTATTTGCTGTCTCCCGCTTCACCTGTTTCACCAGCGAGGAGTTGTCGCCCTGCGTTGTCGGGAAGTCCGGCCCCACCACGACAGCATGGTCGCACTCGGCCTCGTCACGATGGAGAGCAACTGTGGAGACGCTGACCGTCTTCGCCGACACCTTCTTCCCGAGCAACTCCTTGCTCTTCGCTTCCAGTGAGACCGCGTACCGACGCTCCTTGCCGTCGTCGCCCGCGCCGAGCGGAGCCTTTGCCCTACCGTCGGGCTTCCCGTTGCCGCCGATGCGGACCGCATCGAACCCCATGCTGTCGAAGGCGGCCGCGAGTTCTTCCTCGAGCCGGTTCTGATCGGTGGAGGCATCCTCGACGGCCTGCGCGATCATGTAGGCCGTGCGCTTCATCGACCGAGCGAAGTGCCTGAGCATCTCGTCTCGCCGGCTCATGACCTCCGCGACGACGCTCGGCTCGACACCGAGCTCGTGGAGATGAGCCTCGGTCAGGACCTCCGCCATCGCGATGAGGCTTAGGGTCTCTCTCCCTCGCTCGTAGTCCTCCCTGTGGGCCGCGACGAACGGGTGGAGGGTGTTGATCTGCAGCGTCCCCGTTTCGATGTCGAGCAGCGCGAACCCTTGATCCTGAGAGAGATCCGCCAGCTCGGTCTTGAGGACGAGGCCCTCGTCGGTCGCCGCACGCTCCTGGAGCGCCTGAAGCAGTTTCTCCCGGCCGGCCTTCGCGAGGTTGGTGGGGTACTTGAGGTATCGAGGGGCGACCTTCGCCTCGAGCGCCATGGAAAGCAGGCCGATCAGCGGGCGGCGCGTGAGACTCCACGGACTGTCGGCGATGCGTCCTGTCGCCCGGGTGCCGGGCGCCTGCTTGGCGTCGCGTTCCTCGAGCCACTGGCGAGCGTGGTTGAAGACGGCATGCAGGACGTTGCGCGTCAGGTTGACGAGCGTCCCCTCGCGGAGGGTTTCACGCGAGGAGCGCAGCTCGTCGTCAAGGCGGTCGATGTGGACCACCATGCGGAAGCGCGCGAACGTCCCGTGGCGTAGCGCTTCCATGCCGAAGAGTTCATCGTCGATGTTGATGAGCCGCCCGAGGACGTAGACGAAGAAGCCGTGGCTGCGATCGATCGCGGTCGACTTGCCGACGGTGAGGAGGTCTTCGTAGACCTCGGCGTAGCCCGTGATGCGCCCAAGCTTGGGATGGGTCAGACCGTAGCGATGCTCCGGAGGGGCCTTCTTGCCGATCGTGACCTCGAGATCCTCGGGCGCGGGCTTGGGCAGCGTCTTGAGGTCTTTTCCGAGGACCCACTTCTTGAGCGGCTGCTTGGCGGCCTTCGATGGCGGCAGTGGGTCGCCGTCGAGGAACAACTTGAAGTCGTCGCGAAGCGGCATCGCGGTTCGAAGCACCCACGACAGGCGGCCCTTCTGGATCTCCCGCGCCATGTCTTTCAGGCCCGACATGATGGCGACGGTCCAGGTGGATGCAGCGCCCTTGCCGAAGAGCTTGAGCGCCCGGTAGCCAGGTTTCGAGCCCTGGATGATCGGCTCCAGCGCCTCCTTCGCCTGAGCTTCGGTGAGCTCGCGTAGCGGAAGCTCCACCGTCTCCTCGGCGTGGATGCCCCCGCCCTGGCCCTGCGGGATCTGCGAGTAGTCCATCGTCGTGGCGAAGAACTTCCCGGCGATCCTGCACACGTGGGTCAGGTGGCTCGAGAGCACGAACGTCGCGAGCTTGCCGATGCCGAACTTGCCGATCTGCTTTCGTCCCTTCGGCGGCTTCTTGAGCTCGCGCTTGTTGCTCACGCCGATCAGCCAGTGCTGACGGAGGTCGTCGGGTTGCATGCCGGTCCCGTCGTCGATCACCGCGATGAAGGCGTCCGGCACCGTCCGATCCGGCGAGAGGATCACGTGAACATTCGCCGCGCCGGCGTCGAACGCGTTCGACACGAGCTCCTCGATCGCCTTGTTCGGGCTGGCATAGAGCCCTTCCGAGAAGAGCTCGA
Organism: Deltaproteobacteria bacterium; assembly: GCA_016218785.1. Taxonomy (GTDB): domain Bacteria; phylum Myxococcota_A; class Polyangia; order JACRCY01; family JACRCY01; genus JACRCY01. Next base: position 21,743 of record JACRCY010000537.1, on the reverse strand, counting down.
TGATGCGGTAGCTGATCTTGACCGGGATCTTGCCGGTCTCCTTGCCCGCGCTGATGAAGGGAAGGTCCGGCACCATGGGCTTCTTGAGCAGCGCGGCGTCCACCAACTACTCCACCAGCAGCCGCTTGCACGGCGCCGGATCGACCGCGACCATCAGCGGCCGGGCGAAACTCGCGAACGAGACGAGCGCCTGCCCGGGCGCCAGGCGCGGGACACGGTTCCAGAGGCTCTGGTCGATGCTCCCGACGGTCCGCTGCATGCGGGTGATGACCGTGCTGTCGGTGATCTTATGGATGATGAAGTTGTTGACCAGGCCGAGCACCTCGTTCGGCAGGTGCTGCGGGAGTTGCGTGACGAAGACCAGTCCGAGCCAGCGCTTGCGGCCCCGCTTGGCGATCCTGGCCACCTGCTGGAACAGGACGGGCATCTGCGCGATGCGGTTGGCCGACAGAAACTCGTGCGCCTCCTCGATGATGATCAGCGTCGGCACGACGGGTGTCCCGTCCGCTGCCGCCTTCTGGTAGCGCTCCTCCTGGGCGTCCTGGAGACCGCGCAGGATGTCCGCGATCACGAGGTTGTTGAGCTGCGGGGAGTCCGTGTCGGAGAGGTCGATCACCGAAACGCGGCCCGGCGTCAGCATCGCCGCGTAGTCGACGCCGGCGGCGTTGCGAGCGTCGAAGATGCCCAGGCGCCGCAACCGGTGGAGCTTGCCGGCCAGGGCCTTCCAACTGATCTCGTGGGTGCCGCGCTGCGTGGCGACGCGCTGGCGTACCTTCGACGGATTCGACTTGAACTCGCTCAAGAGCTGGAGGCTGCTGGGCGGCGTGGCATCTTCCTCGCTCTCGGCGCCGAGGGCCTCCATGGCGGAGCCGCCCCGACGGCGGCCGCCTCCCTTCGTGTCGGCCTTCGCCTCGGCCTTGCCCTCGTCGCTGAGGCTGTGGATGTACGCGCTCACGACGTCGAGGACGTGCTGGATCGTCATCCGAGGGTAGCCCGTCGTCAGCTCGTCCACCTCCAGCGCCTCGCGCGCCTCAGCGTCGTTCGACGGGAAGATGCGGAAGTCGCTGAGGAGCAGCTTCGTGACGTCGTACGCGCGCAGGAATCGCTCCTGTTGAGCGTCGGACATCTCCAGGATCTCCGCGATCGCGTAGGGAGATAGGCTCGAGAACTTCAGGGCGAACGGGTGCCGGTTCTTGTGCTTCGGGTTCGTCGTCTCGCGTCCGGTCAGGTGGTGGATGTGCAACTCGCGCACCCCCTCCGGCTTCAGTCCGCGCCGCTCGAGCGCCTCGAGCATCGCCGCGTGGTCGGTGGCCTCGTCCACGTGCGTGTACTCGCCCTCCACGTCGAAGACGACGGTCGCGATCCCGGTCTCCTGCGCACGATGGATGAGCGACGCGACGGTAGTCGACTTCCCGCCACCCGTCGTGCCGATGACGCCCGTGTGCCGGGGCAGCACCGACTTGTCCTTCGACGGGATCCTCGCCTCCATGCTCTTGTAGCCCACAACCTGCCCGAGGCAGAGGTCGCCGCCCACGCCGAGGATGCGAGCGCTCTCCTCTTCGTCGATGACGTAGACGGGGCTCTTCGGCCGCGGCCGGTACCGCGGCGGAACGAGGTTGCCTCCGCTCTCCTCGCCGAGGATCTCGATCTCGGCGCGCCCGTGGTAGTCGAACGTGTACTGCACCTTCTTCCCCTGCACGACGACGCCCACGGCCATCGTGGAGTTTGGCGGCACCGCATCGGGTTCCGAGAAGGGGCCCCTCACGACTACTCCCAGGTATGAGCGCTTGTCCTCGCGGGACTTGATCCGCACCAGCGTTTGCGAGGCGAGCCGATTCAGGTCGTCTCGTGCCAGCAGCACGGTGATGAGGTTGTCCTCGCTCGAGGACGTGTCGAAATGAGTGAACCCCACGGCGTCGGCGAGCTCGGGATCCAGGGTCGCGAGTCGTGCGCGTCCGGCGGCGGCCACCTCGTCGAGCTCGGCAAGAAGCTCCGGAGGAGCCTGCTTCACGAAGTCGCCGGAATCTCCCTTCGCGGGTGCGGTCTGATCGTTGTTCCTGGTCTCCATCTCGTGTTCCTCCGTTACCGACGGGTCTCGCGCTCGCCGAAGTACTTCATGGGTACACCCGCCTGGCTGTAGGCGTCGTGGATGAGGCCGACGAAGCCCGCCGCGCCGAACGCGCTCTTGCACGTGGCATCGGCGACGTCGATCAGCATCGGGAAGCCCCTTGCGGGGCGCAGGATGCTGTCGGCGATGGCGATTCGCGCCGCCAGGTGGATGTGCTTGCGGTGAGCGTAGAAAAGGTAGGGCGGCGACTGCTCCGACGCGCAGTACAGGCCGTACAACACCTCCGGGCCGTACTGCCGCACGAACTTCATCGCTTCGCCCTTGTAGTCGCGCCTCTTCGTGGCGTAGTGGCCCTTCTCCACGACGTTTTCGATCCGCCGCTGGATCGTGCCGATGACCGCGTACTCGCCCGCGGCCAGCGCGTTACCGAGCGTCAGGAGCCCGCGCTCTCCGGGTGCGCTAGGCACGAAGACGAACCGCTCGTGTTCGACGATGCGGCCCAGCACCTCGAGCGCGGCTTCGAGAAGCCGCATGCTGCCCGATCCCGTCAGCAGCTCGTAGGGGACCGGGGAACCATGGCCCAGGCGCCACTCCGCGTTGGCCTTGTCGATGAGGATCTTCCGTTCCGCGTACGTCATGATCCCGCGTCGCGCGAGCTCGGACATCCCGTCCGACTGTCCAACGCCGGCGCGGCCGTCCCGGCGGTCGATGATCTCGAACGCGGCCTTTACGGGGTCGGCTGCCTTTCCGGCGATCTCTTTCCGGAAGACACGCTGCGCGAACGTGGCGGACACGCCGCCGTAGCTCACGATCGCGACTCCGATCTGAGTGATGCCGAGGGGCAGCGTTTCGTGCGACGCGGACGTCCCATCGACCGCCTCGACGCGACCAGGAAAGAGCAGACCTTCGTGGACCTTCGTGATCTCCTCCGGCGTGGTGCGGTACACGCCCGCCTCGGCGGGCGCGCCCGGCGCCTTGCCGATCCGCGGCAAGAGCTCGTCGCGGACGAGGCGCCGAAGGGCCTCCTCTCGCTCCACCGCGGAGCGGATCTCAGTCTTGAGGCGGGCAACGGCACCTTCCCAGTCGAGCCCGGTGGCCCAGGTGTCGACGTCGAGCGTGCGCTCGAGGTCTTCCCCGAACGAGGCTTCGTACTCCTGGTCCCCGACGAACTCCTCGACCTCGGCCTCGTCGAGCGCCGGCGCGACGGGCTGTGCCTGCGCTCGCTCGTTGACCGTGCTCTGCTCGGGGCGGGGGTCGGCCATGCCTACTTTCTCCCGAAGATCTCTTCGCTGAGGGATGGCCGGCGGTGGCGCCCACCGAGAAGCAGCCGAACATACGAGCTTGCCACGTCGGCGGGCAGGCCGAACTGATCGGCCAGATGCTCGGCGGCGCGTTCCTCCTGACCCGTCAGGTCGTCAACGTCACCGAGGATGCGCCGCAGCCCGGCCGTCGCGGCGCGCGCGGGCGCCAGGAGCTCCAGCGCGAGGCGGTCTGCCCGTTGCTCGCTCTCCTCGACGTCCCAGGCGCAGACCGCGCCGTCGGCTCCACGGCTCATCAGGTGGATCTGGACGCCCAGCCGCACTCGCTCGAGCACGGCGGAGAGCATCTCCTCGCGTGTCGGGGGCCGCTCGCCATCCAAGACGGGGAGGATGCGATCCCCGAAGACCTTGAGGACGCGCAACCGCGGAAGAAGGTGGTCCAGGATGAAGTGGGCGATCTCGTGGGCAAGAGTGAAGCGGCGCTCCGCCTCCTCGTCGCCGGCGTCGAGGAACACGATTCCTTGGCCTGCCCTGGCCACGAGGCATCCGTGCAGCGCCCGGTCGGCATCGCTCACGCTGTGCTGGACGCCGCGCTGGCGGAGCCACTGCCGAACGGCGTGCGCCGACAGGCTCGGGAGGACCTCGACGGACACGGGGAGCTGCATCACCACGTCGCCCATCAGATCGCGTGGGAATCGCGAGCCGGGATTCAGGCCGGTCGCTTGCAGGGCGTCCTCCAGCCACCGTCGGCTCACTTGTCCCGCTCCTCGGCGCGGTCGCGTGCCGCCAGAAGCAGCGGATCCTCCTCCTGCGTGTTGATCGCCCGGCGAAGGACCGCGACCGCATCGACGCGACGCACGATCTGCGCAAGTTTGGACGCGTCGATCTCGAACCGCTCGGCGATCTTGGAGACGTCCTCCGCGAACTGCTCGGGGCCCGGCCTCCGGCACAGCGAGAGCCATGCGAGCGAATCGAGGCTGCAGCCGAGGAGCGATGACAGCTGCTCGCGCGTCAGTCCCTCGTTGCGGCAGTACTCGTCCAACGCTGCGCCCAGCGTCCATGGGCGCTCGCTGCCGCGGCGCGCGGCCTGCTCAAGCCACTTAGGCGTTTCGGTCATCACCCAGCCTCGATCCCAGGCGCTCGAGCACCTTCAACAACCGGTCGCGATGCTGCTTGACCTCCCGGCGCTGCTCGAGTGGCGACAAGCCGCTGATGTCGAGCGCCTCCGCAAGGGCCGCCGTCGAGCGCTCTCCCGCCAGGATAAGCTTCACGACCCGACGGTCGCGCTCGCTCGGAACTGCTTCTTCGACTCGCTGCCATAGCTCTTGCGCCTCGACTTCCGCTTCCATGATGTCCTTCGGATTCGGACCGCGAAGTTCGACGGCCGCGGCGTAGGTGTCATCGCGCCGCACGGCGGCAGAGCGTGAGCGCAGCCGGTCGATGGCTCTTTTCTTCGCAATATCCATCAGATACGTGCTCAGCCGGCCTCGGTTGCGATCGTAGCGCCCGGGCTCCTCGAGGTACGCAAGGACGGCGTCCACGCCGCTGTCGTGGGCCTCGTCCTCGGTGCAGGGCAGGTCCCGCCGGAGCGCCTCGGCCAGCGGATCCATCAGGCCCTGGAAGACGTCGACCGGCGCGACAGGATCGCTGGCCAGCACCCGCTCATGGAGCGCGAGCTCCTCGGCAGCGGCAGGGAACGCCATCTATGCCGCCCCCTCTTTCGTCGGGGCGCGCCCCTGTGCCTGATCAGCGTGGGCATCCGCGGCGGCGGCAACGGCGATCTCGGCGACTGCGATCCAGCCGTGGTCGAACGTGAAGGTTCGAGCCCTGCCCGCCGGGTCCTGGATTCGAACGATGCGCGCGTCGCCATCGCCCGCGCGCTCGACGACGTAGAGCCAGTACGCCTCGCCGTGCTCACGCGCGCACTCGAACTGCGTGTGGGATAGCCCCACCGGCCGATCTTTCAGCTCACCCTTCATCGCCTTCACTTCGATCCAGCGAACAGGCTCGTCCTCGGGTCCGCTCTCGTAGAGGTCGTAACCGGGGTTGTGCGTGGGGGTCCGGTGCAGGTGCGGCTCGGCCTTGAGGATCAAGGCGATGGCGCTTCCCTCGAGCGCCATGCGGGCCTGATGATCGAGCCCATCAGGGTCCGGCCCGTCGTCATCGGGATGCGCGGCGACGTAGGAGACAAATGGACGCGGACCGGCACCCGCGGGCGCTCGTTTGCGACCGGCCTCGCCGTCACCCTCGACCTGCTCGTCGCCACGCTGTCGCGGCCCTCCGTCGCCTCCGCTCCCCGGCCGGGAATCGCGCCCCTCGGCCCGGCCGCCACCATCGCCTCCGCCACGGCCAGGCGACGCCGGACCCGTTGCCCCTGGCGCCGTCGTGTCCGATGCCCCGTCGAGCGGATCGCTGGGCGCCGCGGCCTCCTCGTCATCAGGCTCATCCGGCTCGACGTCACCATGCTCGTCGGCCTCCGGGTGATCGGACTCGCCCTGTTCCTCGACACCCAATCGAGCGAGGAGCTCCGCCTCGCTGGTGATGCCCAACTTCTTCAGACGGTCGAGGACGGCGGGCTCGATCCCGGCCTCTCTTGCCAGCGTCTCGATGATCGGAGGCTTGAAGCGGATCTTCGAGACGAGAAACGCGTCGGCCTTCCAGCCGAGCGTGTCGAAGATCAGGAACTCGGGCCGCTGCAGCTCCCCCTCCGAATCCGGCACCCACGCCGTGGCGTTCAGCAGCCTCACGAAGTCGGCGTCGAACGTCGCGCTTCGACGGAAGTAGTAGTTCCAACGGTACGATCCGGAGAACGTGCTCGCGCCGCGACGATCCTCGACGTCGCCAAGCGCTTCCCATAGAACGACCACTCGCGCCCGCCGGCCCTCGGCGTCGAGGCGTGGAAGCGCGGCGAGCAGGTTCTCCAGTCCGCGTAGGGTGAAGTCCTCCAGCGCATCGCCGCCCGAGCTGCTCTTGCAGCCGGCGGCCACGCGCATCGCGTGGAGCTCGGTCCAGTCGAAGTGCGGCGCAACGGTTACGGGCTGGAGATAGCGGGCTGCACCGCATGCATCGAGGAGCGTACGGATGTCATCGCCGCGAAGGCAGGCGTACGCGTCGTCGACGAGCAGGACCTCCGCAACTCCGGCGAAGAGGGCCTTCAACCGGTCCGTGGCGAGGTAGACGTCGCCGGGCCTCGACATCGACTTCGACCCGACACCGGCATCGATCGCCTTGACGAACTCGGTCTCGCGCAGGGCTGCGACGAGCTTCTCTCGCTGGACCTTCGAATCGGTCCCGTACGCCGTCACGATGCGGCGCACATCAGCATCGTAGGTCGCGTCGGAGACGGCGGCTTCGGCGTCGCGGTACTTGGGCAAGACGTTGTGGATGACGTCGTCCACTGGGTCCGGCTCCGTGAGGCCGAGCGACTGCAGGAACTTCTGTGCCTCGGCAGTCGAACACACGGCACGCCGTGCCGTGGGAAAGCTCGTTTCGACTGCACCCTGGAGGAAGGCGCGCGGCTGGCCGTTCAAACGAGCGGGAACGTGCGACCCGTCGATGAGCCGAACGAGCGGCAGTTTCTCCAACCGGCTTCGAAGCGCCGGTTGACCGTTCAGGAACTCGTAGAGGCCGCGGATCCAATCGTCCGACTGCTCTTCGAGGAACGACTTGTCGAGCCTCGGGAGAATCGCCTCCGGCGTGATCTCGGGGATGCCCAGCTCCTGGATCAGGTACTGGCGAACCTGAGGTGCGCGGTCCTGCGTGATATCGGCGCTCAGCCACGCAAGCTCTCCATCGTGGCCGAACAGGCGGCCTACCTGACCCGCATCGAACAGCGCGCGGAGCTCCTGGGTGCGGGCGAGCCTCGCCATCGCGGCGGGAGCGTGACCAGCGCCGAACCGCGGCAGCAGGGGCTCGGACACCAGCGCGGCACGAGTCGCCTCGAACAACGGTGCGAACATGCTGCCCTCACCGAACCGGATGCGATCGAGTGGAAGGCAGCGAAAAGCTGCTGCGTCGAGTAGACCGTTGTCCCGCAGCCAGCGCAGGCTACGGATCAGGAGGTCCGCCGATTTCTCGACGAGGCACTGGTTCCAGGGGTCGCTCCGCGGCACGTTGTCGCGGCTTGGCGTAGTGCGATAGGGACCCTGGATGAGGAAGCCGAGGTGCGTTGGCAGAACGGTCGGGAAGAAGACGACGAGGGGCGAGTCGCTGACCGGCTGAATCGAGCGCCGTGAGCTGTCCTTGCCTTGCGCGATCGAAAAGGCGATCTCGACCTGGCCGGCGTGTGTGTCTTCGGGAGTCGCGACCTGTTGGGAGAAAACCAGCCAGTGCTCCTCAAGCTCCGTCCTTCCTTCTCCCTCGCCGATGAGCGTGAGTCGGCGGACGTTGTCGCCCAACTCCTCCGGCGCGCCGCGCAGGTAGAGGCCGGAAGGCCCGCCATCGACGCTCCAGGAGATCTCGTCGATCTCGCGGAGAAAGAGCAGGGTGCGCGGGCCGAGGCGCTTGAGGCCTCCAGCGATCTCGTCCCGCGCGGCGCCATCATTCGCCTTGGGCGGCAGCACAAAGATCGTCTCGTCGTGGCCGCGCTGCACTGGCGGTGCAGCCGTCGGCCAGACGAAGTTCTCGATCGCGAAGTCCTCGGCGCCCGAGTGGACCTCCGGCCGATCGGTGAAGGCGTAGACGGATTTGAAGCCGATGCCGAAGCGGCCGATGGCGGTCAGATCCTTCGTGCTCTCCGCGATGCCGCAGACGCCGCGCACGTCGAGCGTGTCGAATAGCTTGCCGAAGTGCGCGACGCGAAGGCCAGCCGCGGACAGATGAAACGTCACCCCGCGCCGACCTCGCCAATCAGGCCGCCGCGCGAGCGCGTCTTCGGCGTTCTGCAAGAGCTCGAAGATGAAGTGCGTGCGGTCGTCGTAGCGGTCGGCCAACAGCATCGGGCCGATCCGACCGATGTCCGTGCCGTACCGGCGCTCGTTGTCGGCGCGGATGGCAGCGTAGTCGGACGCCATCAGCTCCACTCTCCCGCGCCCGCGCACCAGGGCGCACGCCGCCCCGCCGGCTGCCTCGCGGTCCGCCTCGAATCGAACCCAGCCCTGTTCACGGCGGCGCGCGTCAGCAGTGAGCCTCCTATCTTCCGAGCACGGCGATGAACTCCGCCAGGATCTGGAAGTGCTCGGCCTGATCCTCGGGGACGAGGATCGGCTGGTAGTCGCGGTTGATCGGCGACAGCACGATCCGGGAATGCCGCCACTCGGTTTCGGGATCCGGGCGCTTCTCGGACGAGTACTTTTTCACCGTGAAGGAGCCGCCCGTGTCCGGGTCCGCTGGCCCGCGGTACTGGGCGAGAACGATCTTCCCCTGGCGCGTCCCGACGGGGTTGCTCCGGAAGACGATGAAGTCGCCGTCGTGGATGGTGGGCTCCATCGAGCGACCCACGGCGCGGGCGACGAACATCTGCTCGTCGAGCTTCCTCAGACCGTCGGGCTCGATCCACGCCTCGGGCTCCACGGAGTCGCCGTTGCCGAAATACCCGGCCGCTGCCTTCAGCGTGTAGAGCGGCAGGAGCGTCTTGAACGCCTCCTTCTTGATTCGGTGGTCCTCGAGGGTGATGAGCCGAAGCTGCGGCTCCGCCGGCCGCACCGCGAGCGCATCCACGAGCTTGGTGAAGCTCTTCACCCCCGAGCCGAGAGCCTGCTCGAGCCTTCGCTGCGGGACGAACAGATGCCGCCAGGGTCCGTGCGCCGTGGCGCTCATCTTCTCGCACCACAGTTCGGCGGCGTGACGCTTCAGCGCCGTGTTCGGCCGGATCTCGCCCTTCGTCTCCGCGAGCCACATCACCTCCCGGCCGTCCGCCTCGCGCACGGCGACGATGAAGTCCGGGTAGTACTGGCGAGGCCGGTTGCTCTCGTAGTAGGTGACGGAGAACCCGAAGCGCTCGTTCTTGAAGTACCGGACCACGTCCGGCGCCTGGTCGAGGAAATCCGCGAACTGCTTCTCGAGTTCCGTGTGGCACGGGACCTTGTTCGTGTGGCAGCGCTTGCCGTCCGCGAGGATGCCTGTCCACTGGAAGCGGCGGAGGTTGGCCGAGTCCAGGTGCTCCGGGGTCCCGAGGATCGGCACGGGCTGCACGCCGGCGACGCCCGAGCTGCGGACGGCGTTCTCCAGCACGTCGAGAGCTTGGCGACGCCAGTAGTAGATCCCGACGTCGCGAAGGTCGCTGGCGCCCGTCGCCGAAACGCGGGTGGCCAGGTACTCCTGCACCACGTCGAGCAGCTCGTCGAACGTGGGGCCGATGCCCAGCTCCGCGGCCGCGCCTGGGTTCGTCGCTTCGAAGAGCTCCTGCGCCATCATGAATGCGGTCTTCAACAGCGGCCACTCGCCCCGAAACTCGTCGAGCGTCAGGACCGCCTCGGGTTTGCCGCCGCCGACGGGCTTCACCATGACCTCGGGCGGCGTCTCCCGCGGGTTGAGCGCGACCCGAGGAAGCTCGCCGACCCGGATGATCTCCCGAAGCGGCTGCACGACTCCCACGGCCCAAGACCGCACGTTGGGCACTGCCACGCGGAACTTGCTCTTCTTGTTGTCGGCCTCGATCCAGACCGGCTTCTGCCCCCAGGACCCCGCCTTCGGGCGCTTCCGCCGCTCGACAGGGAAACCGACGAAGGGGATGCCGAACGCGTCGACCGTCTCCTCGGATCCGTCCGGGCGTTCATCGAGCGGCTGGTTGAGCACGTCGTAGTTCGTGCGCCGGAGACCACGTCCGATGATCTGCTCGGTGAGGAGCGGTGAGCCGAACGCGCGGAGGCCCAGGATGTGGCTCACGCTCTGAACGTCCCAGCCTTCCGAGAGCATGTTCACGCTCACGATGCACCGCACGCGTTCCCCGGGCTTGCCGCTCCTGCCGACCGTGTTGACCATCTCGCGAATGACGGCCTCGTTGCCCTTGTCGGCGTCGAAGATCTTCGAGTCGATCTGGATCGTGACCCACTTCCGACGATCATCGTCGATGGGATTCCGCAGCAGCTCGTACTCCTTCGTCAGGTGCTCGAAGAGCCACTTCGCTCGCTCGGCGTTGTCTGCGACGCAGAGAAGTACGGGGCTCGGCCCACGCGCGAACTCGAACGTCGAGACCCACTCGTCGTGATCCTTCTTCCACGAGGAGTAGATGCTCGCGATGGCACCCTTGCACGCGCGGATGTACTCCTGGGGCGTCTTCGCACCCTTCACCGCGTCCCAAAGGTCCAGGTAGATGTGGCCCTTCTCGTCCGGATCCGGCAGGCGCACGATCTTGACCAGCCCGGACTCGAAGGCGTCGTAGACCGAGAAGTCGGAGACCAGCCACTCGAAGAGCGTGCCCTCCGGTTTTGGCGACCCGCTGCCGTACCAGGGCGTGGCGGACAGGTCGATGACCAGGCCGACGCGCGCTGCCTTGGCGATGCGGTCGAGGATCTTGCTCCACTTGATGTATTCGGGATCCTCACCCTTCCGGCCGCGCTTCTCGCCGTAGACGTGATGCGCCTCGTCGTTGATCACCACGAGGTCACGCCAGCCGCCCAGCACGCGGCGGACCGCCACGCTCGGATCTTGCTGGGCGCGCCGCCGCATCGCTCGCAGGACCGAGGCGGGGATGAAGCGCCCCTCGCCGGCGATCTCGTCCGGCACCCAGTCGTCGCGCTTCGCCTCGAGCGGGATCCCTTGCCAGTTGCGCACGATCACGTTCGGGTGAAACTCGTCCGTGTAATCCGGCGGCACCATGTCGAACCCGTCGTACAGGTTGTGCTCGCCCCTCGGGTCGAGGCCGTCTCCGCGCGGCATGCCGCTCACGCGATCGCGCACGGTGAGGTTCGGAACGAGCACCAGGAAGTTCGCCGACAGCGGGGAGCCGCTGACCTTCCGCTTGTGTAGCGTCGACCACGTGACGAGGAGCGCCATCACCACGGTCTTGCCAGTCCCGGTCGCGAGCTTCAGGGCGTAGCGGACGAGCTCGCCGGTCTCCGGCATCTTGCGGCGCGCCTGGACCTCGTAGAGGTAGATGATCGTCTCGATCGCTTCCTGCTGGCAGAAGAAGAAGTGCTTCCCAACCGCCTTCCGCTCTTCGTCGCGCTCGAACCACCACTCGAGGAGGCGGCGCGTGACGACCGCGGTGCCGGGGTAGCCCGCCTCGCGCCACGCGCGGATCTCGTCGCGAAGCTTGTTGACGAACTCGTTGAGCTGCTCGTGAGCCGGGACCTCGTCCTCGAGCAGCGTCGCCTGCCGCCCGACGAGGCTCGCGATCCCGCCCTTGGCATCCTTCGCGGACGCAAGGAACCGCTTCGAAGGCCGACGCGTCTCGACGAGCTTCGAGCGCCCCCCAGGGAGGATCTCGTAGTGCCTCTCCGGCTCGGAGAAGGCGTCACAGATGACAACGCGCTCGACGAAGTAGGCCATGAGTCCTCGCTACGCCAGGTCCCGGACGAGCGTGGACTCGTTGCCGTACACGTCGACAACCTTCACGGCGATCCGCTTGTAGCCGCGCACCGGGAAGGCTCTCGACTCGAGCTGCAGCTTGTACTCGTCGGCCTCGATCTCGGCGCGGAGCGCCGTCTTGAGGTTGGGAGCCTTCTTGAAGTCGAAGAACATCTGGCAGTCGACGAAGCAGTCGCCGTCGTAGTCTTCGTCGAGGTACCAGGCGGACACGTAGCCCGAGTCCGCCTGCTTGTAGCTGGTCGTCCGCGTCTTCCGGTCGAACAAGGCGACGCCCTTCAACCTGACGATCGCCTCACCGCCGTTCTTTCCCTTCTTCGCGACCTTGAGGTCGATGTCAGGCAGCGCCAGCGGGGAAAACAACATCTCGGGCTGCATCGCCTTGAGTCCCTCGGCGAGCGTGTCCGGTCGGATCATGATCAGCTCGACCTTCACCTTCCCGCGGGACTCGAGCTGCGACTTCACCTCGCCGACATTCGCCTCGAAGGCCCAGCCCAACACGTGGACCTCGAGGATCCCCGACGACAGTGCGTCCTGCACCGCGTCGTTAAGCTGCTTCGCGGTCACGCGTCCGGAGAGCGGGCCGACGGAAATCGCGATCTTCTCCTTCTCCGATTCTGCGACCGCGTGGACGAGACCGCTCGCGCCTTGGATGGCGGCGCCCTTCCGGTACAAGCGACAGATGACGTCGATGTAGTTCTCGAGCTTGGCGGGCTCGCCATACGTCGCGGTGGACTCCCCCGCGGTGACGTATCCCTTCCAGTCCTCTACGGAGTACCGCCCGAGCGACATCACCTCGAAGGGGCCGCACACGCGGATGGCCCCGCGATCCACGTCGGCTTGGTCGCGCAGTTCGACCCCGGCATCTTCCTGCTCATTCGTAAGCGTCTCCAAGCTCACATGGGCGGCGCGCGCGTAACTGAAGCCGCTCGCGGGCTGCCCCGGCGACCGGCAGACCCATGGATCGAGGCACGCCGAGAGGAGTCGTTGCCGGGCAACGTTGATAGCGACTCGCGACGTATCGCAGGTGATCCAGCGGCGGCCCCAGCGCTCGGCGCCCGCCGCCGTCGTGCCGGACCCGCATGTGATGTCGAGGATGATGTCGCCCGGATCCGTTGCGAGCAGGATGCACCGGTTGACCACGGTCTCCGACGTCTGAACGACGTACTGCTTGCTATCAGCCCCCTTCGTGTCCGCCCACAGGTTCGTGATCGCGGTGACTGGATAATCGTCGAAGTAGTAGACGTATCGGAGGGTGCTGTCCGTCGGGTGTAGGCGCCGGAGGCGCGCGAGGATCTCCATCCCCTTGCGATCCGTCTTCCAACAGAATTTCTCGGGTGGCGGATACTTCTTTCCATCGAATTCAAACTCGAAATCCTGATTCGGTCGGTAGTCTGCCGGCTTGAGCGAGATAGGTTGAAAGACTCGACTGCCCTTCGGCAGCAGCGAGTGGTCGCTGACCTCCTTCGAGGTCAGTCGTCGACGCGTGCCGTCAGGGAACTCCGCCCATCCCCATTGTGAATCGCCTTCCGCGTGCTTCGGACGGTAGATAGAATGAGCGCGCAGGCTTTCGCGGTCTCGCGCGTACCAAAGGAGGTAGTCCGAGACGCTCTCGAGCAACTCAGCCCCGAGCGGCATCATTTTCTTGCGGAAGGTGACGACTGACAAGAAGTTGTCGGCTCCGAACACCTCGTCAAGCAGGACGCGGACCAAGTGCAGGTTGGTGTCGCTGATCTGAACGAAGATCGAGCCGCTCGGTGCCAGGAGTTCTCGTGCGAGGTATAGGCGCTCGGCCAGATATCCTAGGTACGAGTGCTTCCCGAGGGCCCACGTGTCGCGGTAGGCCTTGATGGTCAGCACATCCTCGCCCCCTTGGATGTCGCGAGCTGTCTCCTGGACCTTTACGAGCTGGCCCGCCTTCTTGCCGCCCGTCGCGACTCGAACGTTCTGCATGGAGTCGATGCGCTGCTGAAAGTTCGCGCTGTATGCAACTCCATACGGCGGGTCGAAGTAAGTCATCTGCACCTTCCCGCGCAGCCCCTCGTAGTGCATCAGCGACTCCATGACGTGCAGGGAGTCGCCGCAGATGAGCTTGTTCTTCCAGCCCTCGTTGTACGTGTAGAACTCGATCCGCTTCTTTTTGTCGGTCTCCCGAAACGCCTTCTCGAGTTCGGCGAATAGCGTCGCTTGACGCGGCTGCGGATCCTTCTCGGCCGCCGCCTTCTGTGCGCGCTCGACGATCTGGGCGATGCGAGACTCGGTGACGATCTCGTTGCGCTGAAGTGGCAGGATGGGGACCTGGCGCTTGTTCCGCTTGCCCGCCCAGAACAGCACCGGGTCCGTCGCGGGGTCCATATCCAGAGCCACCGGTCGGGCGTCGCCCTCAGGCAGCCGACCCACCTGGAGCGCCTTGCTCCAGCCGTTGTCCATCGGCACCGTGACGACCTGCTCGTCGGTGGGCAGCAGCGCGGTGTGGCCCGTCTCCGGCGTACGAGGTTCCTTGACGTCCTCGTACGTGTAGCGAGTCACCTGCTTGTCCTTCTTGCCGCCGTTGTTCTTGGTGCGTCCCTTCGCCATCTGGAAGCTCCTCTATCGAGCGGCTACGCGCCCTTCTTCTTCTCTGCCTGGGCCGCCGCCTTCGCGCCCTCGGTGCACATTCCTCGGTAGTCGCATGAGGCGCACTTCTTCGGCACCGGCTTCGTGGGCATGGCGCTGGTGCGCAGTGCGTCCGCCGCGGTCCGGACGTTGCCCTTCACCGTGTCCATGAAGTCGTCGTCGACCGACCTGGGCTTCTTCTTGCGCTCGTCGAGGTTGTAGATCTCGACGTATTCGGCGCGGCGGCCCGTCAACTCCTCGTAGCCGAGCGCGTAGATGTGGAGCTGCGTCTCGGTGACGTCCTCGGCCTGGGCGCGGTTCGTGGATTTCAGGTCGACGATCGTCGTCTCGCCGGTGTCGACGCGGCGCACGAGATCGATGCGCCCCACGATCGAGACGCCGTCGCCCAGGCTGATCTCGACCGGCTTCTCGAAGAACTCGATCTTCTTGAACTCGTCGCGGTTGTCCTGGAGGTAGTCGGCCACCACCCGCTCCGCCGCGCGCGTCAACTGCTCGCGCAGCTTGGGGTAGGCATAGGGCGTGTGGAGGTGGCGCTCGACGAGGTCGGGCACTTCGCCGTCGGCGGGAACGTCGCCGTCGCGGAACGCGCGCGCGTGGATCTCCGCCAGGACGTCGTGCAGCGACTTGCCGTAACCCAGGGCCTCGTGGATGGGAGCGTTGAAGCCGTAGAGGATGCGGAGCTTGAACTGGTACGGGCACTCGAAGAAGTACTTGAGGTCCGAGAACGAGAGCACCACGTTCGCCACGCTCGCGCGCGGCGTCGGCTGCAGCCGCTTCCGCTTCGAGTAGTCGGCCCGCCGCCGCTTGACCCACTTCGAGGCGAGGATGTCCTCCCAGAAACCGGAGGGCTTCTGGTAGAGCTGGTTCCCCGGGACCGGGGCCCACGTGACGTGCAGGAACTTCTGGCTCCTCGTCATGGCGACGTAGAAGAGCCGGCGTTCGTCCTCGATCGTGCCCTCGAAGCGCTGCTGGTCCTTGACGCCCGCCGCGGGGATGAGGTGCCAGACGGAGCGGCCCCCCTGCTTCTTCGACGGGAAGCGGTTCTTGAGCAGCGCGGAAACGAAGACGACGGGCCACTGCTTGCCCTTCGCCTGGTGGACGGTCATCACGCGCACCGCGTCGGGGTTCGCATACTGGTTGTCCTGCCAGCCTTCGGGGTACGCGTCCTCGGCGCGGTACTCGAGGAAGTTCGCGAAGGCCTGGTACTTGTCGGTCGGCTTCGAGTGGTAGTGGATGGTCTCGAAGTCGGAGATGAGCTGGCTGAACTTCCCGAGGTTGTAGAACAGGACCTCGCCGCGCTCGCCGGGCACGCGCTCCTCGCGGATCGCGGCGTCCTCGAGGAAGGTCAGGAACTGGCGCTGGATCGAGTAGAAGCCCCAGCGCTCGCCGGACTCGACAGCCATGGCAGCGCGCGCCTTGGCAGCGTTCTTGATCGCGCGGTCCAGCTCGGCGTCGCTGCTCCCGGTGGCGGCGTTCGTCCAGGCGGCCTTCAGCGCCTTCGCGTCGATGCGGTTCGCGATGAAGTAGAAGAGCTGGCGCGCCGCCTCCGCCTCGGCCGTGCCGAAGAGGTTGTTCATTCCGGCGACCACGAACGGGATGCCCGCCGCCGCGAGCGCG
The DNA here is from genome assembly GCA_016218785.1 of Deltaproteobacteria bacterium. Lineage (GTDB taxonomy): Bacteria > Myxococcota_A > Polyangia > JACRCY01 > JACRCY01 > JACRCY01. The sequence goes on along the minus strand of JACRCY010000537.1, from coordinate 5,717 downwards.
CGCGTGATGGGCTCTCCGTTCCCCTTGACGCTTCGCAGCAGGATGGCCATGTCCGACCACGAGATGCCGCGCTCGGTGTCGTCGTCCTTGATCGCGACGCCGCGCAGCTCGCGGATCGTGTCGGCGATGTACTTCGCCTCGAGCTCAGCCGAGTCGAAGGAGAGCGCGACGATGTCGCCCGGCTCGTCGGCTTGTGCGTTGGCCGGCTTCATCGCCTTGGTCAGCCGATCGCCGTTCTGCTCGATGAACGCGCGAGCGGTCTCGACGACGCCGCAGCTCGATCGGAAGTTGTCCTCAAGCCGCACCTGCTCGACGCCCGGGTAGCGCTTGGCGAACGACAGGATGTTCTTCACGTCGCTGCCGCGCCACTGGTAGATGGTCTGGTCGTCGTCACCGACCACGCAGAGGGTCGCCCCGAGGTCGTGCAGGAGCCAGACGAGACCCTCCTGGATCGGGTTGACGTCCTGATACTCGTCGACGATCACGTGCCGCACTCGCTCCGTCATGCGACGACGCACATCGGGCTCGTTCGTGAGCACGTCGACGGCGGCATCGAGGATGCTCGAGTAGTCGAAGTAGCTCTTGTCCTCGAGCAGCTGGCGGTACGCCTCGAGTCCGGACACGACCGAGCAGCCGTTCAGCGCCTCGTCATCGAGGTCAGCCTCGCGGAGGACCGACAGGGCCGCCACGTAGCGGCTGGTGTCCACGTAGCGCCTCAGCGCGTTCCCGGCCAGGTCCGTCGACGCGGTCAGACCGCTGGTCTTGCTGTGCCGATCGACGAAGAGACCCTGTTGAACCTCGTTGAGGACCTCGTACCGGAGGTACTTCGCGGCCTCGCTCTTCAGCAGCTCGAGGGCGAACGCGTGGATCGTGCCCACGTACATCTCCGCCAGCCCGGTGACGTCCCCGAGCTCCTTCCGGCAGCGCTCGATGATGCGCTCCTTTAGCTCGGCGGCCGCCTTCTCGGTGAACGTGAACGCGATGATGTTCCGCGGCTGGAGTGCGTTCGGTCCGGGTTTCAGGAGGTTGGCGACGCGCCTCGCGACCACCTCCGTCTTCCCGGAGCCGGCGCATGCGATCAGCTGCAGGTTCCCGCCCGGGTGGTTGACGGCGCGCGCCTGTTCGGCTGTGAGCTTCATCGCCCACTCCTTCGGCGCGGCGGGGCGATCTTCGACGCGGCGGACGGCAGGCCGGCGTCCTCGGCCATCTCCAGCAGGCGGCGGCGCAGGAAAGGCAGCGGCGCGCGCTTGCCGTTCTCCCACACGTTCACCGTGCTGAACGAGACCCCCAGCTCCTGCGCCAGCTGCTCCTGGGTGAGGCCGAGACGTTGTCTAAGCGCCCGGACGAGCGCGGGGAAATCGGGGTCCGCCATGACGAGCGCCCCTCCCTGGGAGGCGGCGGCCGCTATAGTGCCCGCGATATGAGAATCCGGTCAAGCACTGCTCGGCCGGTTCGACCAACCGCTTCGTCGTCACCTTCCCGCCCGCCGCCGCCGCGCCGCCGCCAACAGGCCCAGCAGCGCGAACGGCAACAGCGCGTCGGTGGTGCCGCAGCTGCAGCCCGAGCCGGTGTTGGTGCCGGAGATGCTGCCGCCGCCCGTGCCGCCGCCGGCGGCCGTGCCGCCACCCGAGCCGCCGCCGGCGCCGCCGCCCAGGCCGCCGTCGGTGTCGCCGCCGCCTCCGCCCGCCCCGCCCCCGGCGCCTCCGCCCGCGCCGCCGCCCGTCCCGCCGTCCGTCGCGCCGAGGATGCGCACCGACGCCGTGCCGGTGACGGTGCCCGCGGTGGCCGTGACGGCGTTGACGTAGTCGCCCGGCGTGAGGCCCGCGGTGAAGAGGCCGCTGGCGGCGATGGCTCCGGCCGACGCGTTGGCCGTCCACGTCACGCCCGACGACGCGACGTTGCCGAAGGCGTCCAGCGGCCGCGCGGTGAATTGCTGCTGCCCGCCCGGCGACAGCTGCGGGTAGGTCGGCGTCACCTGCACGCTGATGACCTGCCCGGCCACCACGTTGACGGTGGCGAAGGCCGGCAGGCCGTTGGCCTCGGCGCGCACGGTGTTGGTGAAGCTGCCCGCGGCGGTGCCCGCGGCGAAGACGCCCGCCGCGCTGATGGAGCCGCCGCCGGCCACCACGCTCCAGAAGGGCGTCACGGCCACCGGGTTGCCCTGCGCGTCGCGGCCCTGCGCGGTGAAGGACACCGTGCCGCCCGCCTGCACCGACGCCACCGACGGCGTGACGGTGAGCTGCGACAGCGCGCCGGAGTTGATGGTGATGGCCGCCGTGCCCGAGACGCTGCCCGCCGTCGCGGTGACGGCCGTCGGGTAGGTGCCCGCGGTGGTGCCCGCGGTGAAAGCGCCGCCCTGGGTGATGCTGCCTGCAGCCGCCTGGGCGCTCCAGGTGAAGGTGGTGCCCGCAACCGGGTTGTTGTTGGCGTCGAAGCCCTGCGCGGAGAATGTGGTGCCGCCGCCCGGCGCCAGCGTCGCCGCCGACGGCGTGACGGCCACGCGGGTGACGGCGCCCGGCTGCACGGTGACGCTGGCGGTGCCGGTGACGCCGCCGATGGTGGCGCGCACCGTGTTGGCGAAGGTGCCCGCGGTGCCGCCCGCGGTGAAGAGGCCCGCGGCGTTGACGGTGCCGCCGCCCGCCACCACCGCCCACGTCACCGTCCCCGGCACCGGGTTGTTGCTCGAGTCCACCGCCTGCGCGGTGAAGGCCTGCGTGCCGCCCGCCACCAGCGTGGCCGACACGGGCGTGACGTTGACCTGCGCGATGGCGCCGGCCTGCACGGTGACGCTGGCCGAGGCCTGGCGGGTGACGGCGCCCTCGGTGGCGGTGACGGTGACGCCGGTGGCGAAGGTGCCCGGCGTGCCGCCCGCGGTGAAGAGGCCGCTCTGGTTGACGGCGCCGCCCGGCACCGTCGTCGCCCACGACAGCGTGGAGGCGAGCGGGTTGCTGCAGCCGTCGGCCGCGCTGCCGGTGAACTGCTGCGTGCCCCCGGCCGGCAGGGTGGCGGTGGACGGGCTCACCGAGACGGTGGACAGGTCTCCCGGGTCCACGCTGACGGAGGCCGAGGCGGTGACGCTGCCCGACGTCGCGGTGACGCTGTTGGGGTAGCTGCCGCGTGTGCAGCCGGCGGTGAAGACGCCCGCGGCGCTGATGGTGCCCGCCGTGGCCGAGACGCCCCACGTCACCGCCGGCGAGGCGACGACGTTGTTGCAGGAGTCGCGGGCGGTGACGGTGAAGGCCCGCGTCGTCTGCGACTTCACCGCGGCGCTGGCCGGAGACACCGTCATGCCGGCCACCGGGCCGACGGTGATGGTGACGTTGGCGCTGCCCGAGCGGCCGCTGGCGCTGGCGGTGACGCCGGCGGTGACGCTGCCCGCCGTGCAGGCCGCGGTGAGGATGCCCGACGCGTTGATGGTGCCGGCGCTGCCCAGCGCCGTCCAGGCGAAGGTGACGCCCGGCAGCGCGTTGTTGGCCACGTCGTAGGCGGTGGCGCTGAAGCCCAGCTGCCCGCCGGCCGGCACGGTGCCGTTGGCCGGCGTGACGACGATGCGGTCCACCGCGCCCGGCGTGTAGGGGAAGGCGCCCATGTCGCTGCCGCCGCTGCCCGTGCCGATGCACGGCGAGCCCGCCGCCAGGTGGTAGTCGGCCGCCCCCACGTTGACGAAGGCAGGCGCCGCGGAGATGGTGCCGGTCCCCGCGGAGGCGATGCCGCCGTGGTTGCCCGACGGGTTGCCGACGACGTCGTTGTAGCTCGCGGTGTACGCCGTCGAGTCCGACGAGTTCCGGTAGATGCCGTACGACGCGTTGTTGGCCACGATGGTGTTGGTGACCGCCAGCGAGTTCGAGGAGGAGCCGGTGTACAGGTAGACGCCGTAGCTGCCGGTGTTGTTGGCCAGCGTGTTGTGGTCGAACGTCGCCGCCCCGCCCGAGAAGTTCAGCGGGTAGCCCGGGTTCGCGTACATCAGGTTGTAGTTGAGCGTCGAGGTGCCCGCGACGTGCGCCACCACCGTGCTGCACCCGGTGAAGGTGTTGCCGGTGAAGGTGTTGGTGCCGCCGTTGACGTACAAGCAGGTGGCCGACGAGACGAAGCGGCTGTTGGAGATGGTCGTGTTGGCCTGCACCCGCACCCCGGACTGCATCTCGTCGAAGGTGGCGTAGTTGATGGTGGCGCTGCCACCGCCCTCCACGCGCACGCCGTACCACGCGCTGGAGCCCACGCCCGCGCCGGTGAAGGCGACCGGGTTGCCCGCGGCGCCGTTCACCTGCAGCGTGCCGTTGACGACGAGCTCCGGCAGCGAGGCGCTGTTGCCGGACAGCATCGAGTCCGTCGCGCCGAAGGTGAGGGTGGCCCCGGCGGCGATGGTGAGCGTCACGCCGGCGCGCACCGTCAGGTCGCCCAGCACGCTGTTGGCGCCAGACAGCGTGGCGTTGGTGAACACCACGCCCTGCAGGCCCACCGTCGGGTCACCGGTGTACGGCAGCGCGCCCAGGTCCGACGCGGCCGAGCCCGCCTGCCGCGCCGGCGAGTTGGACGTCAGCCGGAAGTTGCTCGCCGCGACGTCCACGTAGAGCGGGTTGGACGAGATGGAGTTGGGCCCCGCCGAGGCGATGCCGCCGTAGTTGGCCGACGGGTTGTTCCACACGTCGTTGTAGCTCAGGGTGAACGTCGTCGAGTCCGACGAGTTGCGGTACACGCCGTACGACGCGTTGCCGGAGATGACGTTGTTGGTGAGCGACAGCGAGTTCGCCGCCGAGCCGGTGTACAGGTACACGCCGTAGCTGCCGGTGTTGTTGGCCACGGTGTTGTGGTCGAAGTTCACCGCGCCGCCGGAGAAGTTCAGCGGGTAGCCGGGGTTCGCGTACAGCACGTTGTACGCGAGGCCCGAGGTGCCGCCGGCATGGGCGACGACGGTGCTGCAGCCGGTGAAGACGTTGTTGTTGAAGGTGTTGGTGCCGCCGCTGACGTACAGGCAGGTGGCCGACGAGGCGAGGCGGCTGTTGGTGATGGAGGTGTTGGCCGCCACCCGCACGCCCGACTGCATCTCGTCGAGGTTGGCGTACGCGATGGTGGCCGTGCCGCCGCTCTCCACCCGCACGCCGTACCAGGCGCTGGAGCCCACGCCCGCGCCGGTGAGCGTCACCGGGCTGCCCGAGGTGCCGGTGACGGACAGCGTGCCGTTGACGACGAGCTCCGGCAGCGAGGCGCTGTTGCCGGACAGCATCGAGTCCGTCGCGCCGAAGGTGAGGGTGGCCCCCGCGGCGATGGTGAGCGTCACGCCCGCGCGCACCGTCAGGTCGCCCAGCACGCTGTTGGCGCCGGACAGGGTGGCGTTGGAGAAGAGCACGCCCTGCAGCCCCACCGTCGGGTCGCTCACGTACGGCAGCGCGCCCAGGTCCGAGGTGGCCGTGCCCGCCATGCGCGCCGGCGAGTTCGACGTCAGCCGGAAGTTGCTCGCCGCCGCGTCCACGTAGAGCGGGTTGCCGGAGAGGGAGTTGGCCCCCGCCGAGGCGATGCCGCCGTAGTTGCCCGACGGGTTGTTCCACACGTCGTTGTTGTTGAGGACGAACGTCGTGGAGTCCGACGAGTTCCGGTACACGCCGTACGACGCGTTGCCGGAGATGACGTTGTTGGTGAGGGCCAGCGAGTTGGCCGCCGAGCCGGTGTACAGGTACACGCCGTAGCTGCCGGTGTTGTTGGCCACGGTGTTGTGGTCG
>JACRCY010000536.1 GCA_016218785.1 Deltaproteobacteria bacterium | reverse complement strand
GCTTACAAGTTGCCGGAATTGACCAGGCACCTATGGCACTCAACCCCCTCGGAGAGGCTGATTCTTGGGGTGAGAAAGTCACTGCGCGAACAGTTACCCCATGACTCTTCATCCCTTGGCCACAGCGCGAATAGCTCGGTAGCTCTGCTAGGATGGGGGTGCGGTCGATGCTGGGCAAGGCTGTCATCCTGTACAGCGCGGACAAGGCGGAGTCCCGCCGGGTGGCGGCCTGCCTGCGCGCGGCCGGCAACGAGGTCCTCCGCCTCTCCTCCCCCGCCACCGTCATCGATCTGATCCGGGCGGCGGCGGTCGACCTCGTCTTCATCGACTACGACACCGTCCCGAATGCCATCCAGGTCCTCGACGCCGCCGCGGGGCAGGTCCCGGTGGTGGCGCTCTCGCGGGCGCCCGACGCGTCGGCCCTCCTCGACCTGGTCTGCGAGCGCGGCGTCGACAACTTCCTCGCCCGCCGCGGCGGCAAGGACAGCGACCGCCACCCGTTCGACAGCACCGAGATCGTGGTGACGGCCGAGAAGATCCTCCGCCGCGACCTGTTCGGGCTGCGCAAGTACGTGTCGGCGTTCGGCATCGAGCTGGGCGCCATCGAGGTGCGCGCGGCCGAGGACCGCGACACGGTCGTCGCCTGCGTGCAGGAGCACGTGCGCAACCTGGGGGCGGGGCGCGAGCTGGCGGCGACCCTCGGCGCCGTGGCCGACGAGCTGACCACCAACGCCGTCTACAACGCGCCCGTCGACGCGCACGGCCGGCCGCGCTACGCGTCGCGCAGCCGGCGCGACAAGATCGTGCTGCGTCCCGAGGAGTACGTGTCGGTCGAGTTCGGGTCGGACGGACGCACCTTCGGCCTCGCGGTGACCGACCGGTTCGGCCAGCTCACGCGGGAGCAGCTGCGCAGCGGGCTCAAGCGGTGCCTCACGGCGCGCGATCCCATCGAGAAGAAGGCCGGCGGAGCCGGGCTCGGGCTCTACACGGTGCTGAGCTCGGTCAACCAGCTCATCGTCAACGTGGAGCCGGGCGCACGGACGGAGGTCATCGCCCTCGTCGGGGTCGACGGGCGGATGCGGGAGGTCAGGTCCTCCGGCCACTCGCTCCACCTGTTCATCTCCCGGCCGGACGACACCAGCGGCGTGGTGGAGGCGCCGAGCGTGCAGCTCTCCGACAGCATGCGCGTCGACCTGCGCACCGTGGTCGCCACGGACGGCAGCGGCATCCGCGTCAACCCGGCGATGAGGCCGGGGGGCCACGAGGCGGGGGGCACCGCCGGCGCGCCGCCCGAGGCGCAGCGGCTGTCGCGCGGCACCTTCTTTCTCGGCGGCGGGCACGCCCTCGCGATCGACACCGTGGTCGGCGCGGTGCGTGGCGCGCAGCGGCTGGAGCACGTCATCGAAGTGGCCCTGCTCTTCCTGATCGACCGCTACGCCGGGGCCGTCCTGTGGGCCGTCGAGGACGGCGTGCTCATGGCCTGGTGCGGCGCGGGCCAGGTGGCCGACTGGGACAAGCTGCTGGACTGCATCCTGGCTCCCCAGGCGCGGTGCCAGCCCGTGTCCGCCGCCCGGCAGCCGGTGCTCTACCTCGGCCGCGCCTCCGCTGCGCCCATGGACCGGGTCGTCTCGCGGCTCACCGCGGGCGCCGAGGCGGAGGCCGTCCTCTACATGCCGCTCGCGTCGCCGTCCGGGGTCCGTTACGTCCTGCACGCCTTCCGGCAGCAGGGCCGGCAGCGCCTCGAGAGCGCGGAGGCGGCCGTGCTCCACCGCGAGCTGACCGCGGCGCTCCGGCGCCTGGGGCCGCTGACGCCCTGACGCGAGTACCATGGGCGTGGAGGTGCGCATGAACCGCGCCGTGGTGTTGGGCCTCGCTCTCGGGTTGCTGGCGGGCTGCAGCGGCACGGTGGGGCGCGTCGACCACGACGCCACCGGCATGGACGACGGCGGCTCCGGGGACGGCGGCTCGCCGGGGGACGCGGCGCTGGCGGACGGCCCGGGCGACGGCGCGACCGCGGGCGACGGCGCGACCGCGAGTGACGGGTCGTCGCCCGGCGACGGTGGCGGCGTGGCGCGCCCGAGCTACAACACCGGCACGGGGTTCTTCGTCGTGAGCGGCAAGCTCTACGACGCCAACGGGGTCGAGTTCCGCATCCGCGGCGTGAACAAGCTGCACTGGGACGCCGACTCGCCAGGCATCCCGAAGACCCACGCGAACACCGAGCGCTGGGTCATCGACTTCTCCCAGCCCACCGCCACCAACCTGGGGCTCATGCAGGAGTCGATCGACAACCACCTCGTCCCCATGCCCGGTAACTGGGACGGCACCTGCACCGAGGACACGGGCACGCTGACGAGCATCGTCGATACCTGGGTCGCGCAGGCGTCCGCGTGGCAGACCATCGAGCGGTACATGATCCTGAACATCGCCAACGAGTGGGGGCCGGCGAACAGCACCGGCTGGCGCGACTCGTACGTCACGGTGATCGGGCGCCTGCGGCAGGCCGGCTACCGGTGCACGATCGCCGTCGACTCCGGCGGCTGCGGCCAGGACAACGACGACCTCGCGACCTACGCCGCCGCGGTCTTCGACAGCGATCCGCAGAAGAACGTCATCTTCGACCAGCACATCTACGGCCTCTGGGCCAACGGCGGCGGGCAGTCGTGGCAGACGGACCTCGCCACGGGCCTCGGCCGCCTGGTCGCCACCGGTCTGCCCACCATCATCGGCGAGTTCGGTCCTGGCCGGGACATCGGGCCGTCGCCCACGATGATGACGCCCCTCGAGATCATGCAGGCGTGCGAGACGCGCGGCCTGGGCTGGCTCGCCTGGGCGTGGGACGACCCCGCCACCAACGCCGACGACAACTGGTTCGCCCTCTCGCTCACCGGCGACTACGGCTCGAGCGCCGACCTCACGACCTACGGCAAGACGGTCGTCGAGGATCCGACCTACGGCCTGCTGGCCCTGGCGCAACCGGCGACGATCTTCTGAGGACGCCGGGCGTATCGAGCCCGGTGGGGATCAACGCAGCGGAAGCGCACGGGAATCGAACCCTTGAACGACGATCACACGAACTTCGCAGCGCGACGCGCCCTTGTCGCATTCTCCGTCGGAGAAACACGCTCTCCGCTCACTCACTTCGCTCCCGCCGTTTGACGCCGCGTCAACCCGCCTCAAACCAAGCCCGCGTGGCAAAGGCGTGGCAAAGGCCACGCCCGGCGAAGCACGCCGCGCCGTCATACTTCGCGCGTGGCTCAGCGCCGCGTCGCCTCACCCGACCGCTACCCGGGCCTCGAACGCGCGCTGCCTTCACTGTCGGTGGTCCCCGAGCCCGCGTTGACGGTCGGCGGGCCCCGGTCAGGTAGGGGCGCGGCCGGGTAGGCGCCGCAGGGGCGGCGCAGAAAGTGGCGGCGGGCGCGAGGTGCGGCGATGACTGGCGCATGCCG
>JACRCY010000540.1 GCA_016218785.1 Deltaproteobacteria bacterium | reverse complement strand
TTGCACCTACCTCATCGCAGAAGTCAGCCGTGCCGTCTATTTTCCTGCGCGTCGTCGAGCCGCTCAAACGAGGCGGAAAAAGTGCGCAAGTCGAGCCTGGTCGGCCTCGTCGCGATTCTCGGCGCGTGGCCAGGTTGCGGCAGCCAGGCCGAGAAGATCCCCGCCCGGTTCCTGGTGGGGTACGCGGAGGTCGACGTGACTCCGCCCGTCGGCACCATCATGGGCGGCTACGGTCCTCCCGGCGGCTTCCGCCGCGCCACGGGTACGCACGATCCCCTCCTCGCCCAGGTAGCCGTCATCGCCAACGACGCTGATCAGGCCTACGACATGGGCCGCATCCTCGCGGACGCGGTCGAGGCGGCGCTGCCGAGCCTGGAGCCGTCCCAGAGCTTCCAGATCCGTCACCGCGTGGGGACGACCGAGTGCGAGATCCTCTCCGAGCTGGTCAAGGCCGGCCGCGAGAACATGCACATCCCGCCGCGGCGCATGCGCCAGTGACACGACCGGTCAGCTCGAGGGGTACGAGCTGACCATGGGCCCCGGCGCGGACGGCGGGGAGTGCGTGTGGACGGCGACCGAGGAGCTCGGCTGGTTCGACGGTGCGGCCGTCGTGCCGTAGCGCGCGCCTACGCTTGTCCGGTCGACACGCCGGCGGGCCATGGGAACGACGCCCGGCCATGGTGGAGGTAGATGATGGCTTCGAAGTTCAACTGCTGCGTATGTGACATGAGGCGTGTGCCTGAGCTGCCGACCGGGTGTGTGGCGGAACTCTGCTCACCGGGCAAACCTGCTGATTCCTTCATCAGCGCGGGAAACCCCAGTCCGTTTCCAGGCTGTGCTTGCTCCAACCCTGACGAGACGCTGGACTGCTCCGAGTGTGGACGCGGAATCAAGATGCTCACTGGGTACAACCCCTTCGTAGCCCGACACGTCGGACCGGAGTTGGACACGTGGGCCGTCGTGTGTGTCAATCGGATCAGCATGCGCGCGACTGCGCGACCGTGGTCCGCGCGCCCTCGACCGCGCCCGGCCGTGCCACGATCTCGCGCCAGATCCCCTCGCGCCGCACGTCGACGACCTCGAGCCCGCCCGGGGCCAGGTGCTGCTCGGTGCAGCGATTCCATTCGTCGCCGAGGACCGCGCGGGTGAACCCCACGAACGTGTCGGCCAGCCAGGCGCCGAAGCGCCCCCGCGGTCGGACGTGCTCGAGGAGCAGCACGGCGCCGCCGGGCTTCACCACTCGCCCCAGCTCGGCGAGCCCCCGCACGGGATCGGGCACGGAGCAGAACAGGCAGGTGGCGACCACGGTGTCGAAGACGCCGTCCTCGTACGGCAGCTCCCGGATGTCGGCCAGCTCGAGCTTCACCGGGAGCGCGAGGCGGGTCGCGCGCCGCCGGGCGCGGGCGAGCATGTGCGGCGCGACGTCGACCCCGACGACGTTCACGTCGGGGCCGTAGAACTCGAGGTTCTTGCCCGTGCCGATGCCGACCTCGAGCGTCGCGCCGTGCGCCCGCGCGAGCAGCCGGCGGCGCCGCGCGCGGCAGCCAGTCACCTCGAGCGGTGCGATGAGCGCATCGTAGAGGCGGGCCTGCCGGTCGTAGATCCGGGTCACCCGGTCTTGCGCGAGGGCGCTCATCGGCCACGTCCGCGTCGGACCGTCGCGACGAGCAGCCCCGCGAGCAGGAGCCCGAGGGCCATGGCCGGCCACACCGTGGCCTCGTCGCCCAGCGAGCAGCCGCCGCCAGCGGCGTCGGCGCCAGCCTGGCCGCCCGTGCCCGGGCCGCCGTCGGCGGCCCGCCGGCCGCCATCCGGAGCGGGGACGCCGCCGTCCAGCCCTACCTGGAACGCCCCGGCGCAGCGGCCTGCCTCGGTGATGTCCTCGACGCGGACCTTATGGATCTTGGCTCGGCCCGTGGCCTCGTCGTGCAGCCACAGGTCCCGGCCGTCCCACGCGACGCCGGTGGTCTGATGGCCGGGCCCGCCCGGACCGTCGAACGAGCTCAGGACCTCACCGCTCGCGGGGTCGACGTGGTAGACGCGACCGTCGGTGGCGGCGTCGGTGACCCACAGACACGCACCGTCGAAGGTGAGGCCGCACGCGCCCATCGCCGGCGCCGGGATCGACCGCTTGGTCGCGCCGGTGGCCGGATCGAGCTGGAAGATCTTCCGATCCCACGGGTCCAGGTTCCAGAGGCTCTCGCCGTCGCAGGCCATGCCCATGGGGTACTTCGAGGCGCCCGGCGCGTCGAACGAGGCGAGCACCGTCGCCGTCTCGGGATCGACGCGGTACAAACGCGGCGGCGGCGCGCCCATGCCGGGCATCTCGGTGGCTGTGTGATCGCTGACCCACATGGCGTCTCCGTCCCAGGCCAGCTCGTCGGAGTTGACGCCGGTGACGTCGATGCTGCCGACGACCTGGCCGGTCCGCGGGTCGACCTTGTCGATACGCGACGTGCTGCAGTCGGTGGCCCAGAGGTACTGCCCGTCCCACATGAGACCGTCGGGCGACGGGAAGGACGAGTCGACGCTGAGGATGACGTCCCCGGTCGCGGCGCGAGCCACCGCGACGAAGATGAAGGTAGAGCTCAGAGCCAACGCCATGTGCCGCATGCGGAGCATGAGTCTCCTGCCAGTTCGTTCCCGACCCTCGCGTTGCCCTAGCAAGGTTCGTACCGTCCGCGAGGAGGTCCCGAGCACCGTGGCCTGCTCGACGGAGGCGCCGCCCACGGCGCCGATTCCAGTCGCACCGGAGTGCAGACTATTCGTCAGGGTGCTGAAGACTCCTCTCCACCTGGGGGCCGTGGAGATCCGACACGTGGGCCCAACGCCCACTTGGGAATCGAGCCAGCAGGGCCCGCAAGTTGCATGGAGGACGCCCAACCACTTCACAACGGAGCCCTCCCGTGCCGCCATGTCTGCGAGTACTGAGTGTCGCGCTGGTCCTGAGCCTCGGCTGCGGTGGATCCCAGCCGGCCGACGACGGCGGTAGCCCTCAGGCCGACGGTCCGGGAGGTGGAGGCGATGGGGGGACGCTTTCCGACGGGGGAGGCGTGCAGGAGGACGCCGACGGGCAAGGCGGAGACGCCGGCAGCGGGCTGGAGGTGGGTGACCCGTGCAGCGCCGCGAGCGAATGCCCGGCCGGCGGCTCGGGCACGACCGCGTGCCTGACGGACTGGCCCGGCGGCTACTGCGCGGTGCAGGGCTGCGAGCAACACGGCCACGACTGCCCGAACGATCCAGGCCTCGGGGGCACCGCGACTACGGGCGGCAAGTGCGTGCTCGATCCCGACGCGACCTGCCTCGCGCTCTGTGCCACCGAGGCGGATTGCCGCGAGGGCTACGTGTGCGAGGCGCGTGGCGACGCCGCGGGGCACGGCAGCGCCAACGTCTGCGTGCCCCCGGGAGGTAGCACGCAGATGGGCGACGGCGGCAGCATGGGCGGAGACGGCGGGGGCGGCATGGGTGGGGGCGACGGCGGTGGCATGGGAGACGGTGACGGCGGCATGATGGGCGGCGGCGGAGGAATGTGAGCCCGGCGGCAGCAGGACCGTCGGTCGCGGTCGGGCCAGCGTGGAGCCGGCTCCGCGAGGCCTACGAGGCACTCGGGAAGTGACGACCGTGGCCGCGGGCCGCGCGGGCGGCGTCTCGACGACGATGGTCACGCGCGCAGCCGAGCGTCGCGACGTCGGCGCGGTCGGTGGCCTGTTGGTCGAGCTGTTCACTCAAGCCGCGCTGGGCCGCCCCGACCTCTTCCGCCTGCCGCAGGCCGATGACCCCGGGGAGCGGGCCGCCCTGGCGCGCTACGTCACCGAGCGACTCGACGCGGCAGCCGAGAAGCTGATCGTCGCCGAGGCAGCCGGGGTGGTGCTCGGATTCGTGCACGTGCTCGTCGAGCAGGTGCCCGACGGCCCGAGCCCGCCCTACCGGCGCGCGGTCATGGAGGGGTGGATCCTGCACATCGCCGTCGGGGCGCAACATCGGCGTCGCGGCGTCGGTCGAGCGCTCGACGCCGCGGCGCGCGCGTGGGCGCGCACGCAAGGGGCGAGCGCCCTGGGCCTGCAGGCCTGGTCCTACAACCGCGAGGCACTCGGGTTCTTCGTTCGCCTCGGCTATGAGGTTCGCAGCGCCCGCCTCTTCGGCGCCTGCTGAGGCCGGCGGTGGTCGGGGCGCCCACAGCTCGATCGTGGCCCGCGGTGCTGGGGCTCACGGCGCTCGCCCTGATCTGGGGGACGCAGTACCTGATCATCCGCGTCGGCCAGGAGTCCCTGCCGCCGTTGCTCACGGTGGCGCTGCGCTACGCCATCCTCGGGGTCATCGCACAGGTGCTGGTCGTCGTCTGCCGGGCCCGCCCCCCGCGCGGGACGTGGCCCGCGCGCCTCGCCTTCGGTGCCTTGCAGGCACTGGGCATGGGGCTGCTCTACTGGGCCGAAGGGCACGTCGTCTCGTCGGTCGCCGCGATCGTGATCATGACCGAGCCGCTCCTCGTCGCGGTGCTCGCGCCTCTCTGGATCCCCGGCGAGCGACCGTCGGCCCGGGTCGTCGTCGCGCTCGTCTGTGGCTTCGTCGGCGTGGCGCTCCTGATCGCCCACCGGCCGCCGGAAAGCGACGCGGGCGCGCTCGTCACCGTGGCGACGCTCGCCGTCGGCCTCTCGGCGGTCGTCGGTGCGCTCGCCCGGGTCCTCTGCAAGGATGTCGTCAGCAAGGTGCCGCCCGTTGTTATCCTGCGGGATTCGGGCTGGATCGTCACGGCGCTCGCGATCGCCGGATCGCTCGCCTTCGAGCGCGGGCGTCCGATGGTCTTCGGGACCGGGGCGATCCTGGCCTTCGCCTACCTCGGCGTCGTCGCGTCCGCCGCGGCGAGCGGGATCTACCTGGTGCTCCTGCAGCGCTACCGGGTGACCTCCCTTTCCTACCTGCAATTCGTGACGGCCCTCGTCGCGGTGGCGACCGGGGTCCTGCTCGGGCGCGAGCACCTCGGCGCCGCCGGCGTCGCCGGCGTGGCCGTCGTCGTCGCCGGGCTCGCGGTGCTGGTCGCGCGCCCCGCGCTCGGGCAGCACGCGCGCGACACCTGAGCCGGGAACCAACGGTCTGCGGGCCGGCCGGCGCAAGGATCAGTCCTGCAGTGCCCGCACGTGCTCCCGGAAAGACCCGCCGATCGCGACCGGGGGGTCCCCAGGACGCTGAGCATGGCGGCCGCCACTGGCGCCAGCACCAGCAGGTCCGGAGCCCACGCCACGTGCGCGGCCGCCTGGGGGTCACGCGCGAGCGCGACGGCCATGCCCAGCAGGTACCCGGCGAGCCCGCCGCCGATGCCCACCAGGGCGCCGCGCGCCATGAGCAGCGCCATTAGTGTCGACGCCCGGGCGCCGACGGCCACGAGGATGGCCAGCTCGCGCCGTCGCTCGCTGGCGTTGAGGTGGGACCAGACCAGGAGGCAGATGGCCACGGCCAGGGCGACCGTCGCGTAGACGGCGACGCGATGCCGCGCCACGCGGCGGGACATCTCCGCCTCGGCGGGCTCGCCGCGGCCCGTGGACAGGATGGCCAGGCCGGGGTGGCGCGCGCGCAGGTCGGCGGCCAGGGCGGCGAGGTCGGTCGCGGGGCGCGGGTAGACCTGCAGGACGTTGACCGCGCCCGGTGCGCCGGCGATCTCCTGCGACCGGCGCAGCGGCACGAAGGCGGCCACGTCTTCCGGGGTCCCGGAGGAGGGCAAGACCGCGGCCACGGCGAAGTCGTGACCCTCGATGGTGAGGAGGTCGCCCCGGCGTTTCCCCAGCCCGCGCGCCAGCTCGACGCCGAGGGCGGTCTCCCTCTGGCCGAGCCGGCGCAGCTCGCCGAAGGGCGACCTCACCTCACGCGGCTCGACACCGAGGACGGGAGTCGGGCGCCCCGCCACCGCGAGTCGCAGCAGCAGCCGGCCATCGACCGCCGTGATCGCGCCGGCGGGCTCCCGGCGCAGGCGGGCGGCGACCTCCACCGCCAGCGAGGCCGGCCCCGGCGTGCCGGCGGCGAGGTCCCGGGACGTCGTCCCTGGCAGCGTGACCAGCAGGCCCGGGCCGAGGTTGTCGGCCGCGGCGGCGAGCGACGACTCCCGGGCGCGAGCCAGGAGCTCCACCGCCACGCACAGGGCCACCAGGGCCGCGAGCGTGCCCACCGCGACGAGCAGCGCGCCCCGCCGGCGCGCCAGCTCGCGCCAGGCGAGCCACAGCGGCGTCCTCACGCGGCGGCCTGGGGCAGGACCGAGGGCCAGTCGTCCGCCACGCGGCCCTCTCGCAGGGCCACCACACGCGTGCCCAGCCGCGCCACGCGGAGGTTGTGCGTCGCCATCACGATCGTGAGACCCCCGTCCCGCAGATCGGCCAGGAGCCGCATCACCTCGTCGGTCATGGGCTCGTCGAGGTTGCCGGTCGGCTCGTCGGCGAGGAGCACCTCGGGGTCGTTGACCAGGCTGCGGCACAGGGCGGCCCGCTGGCGCTCGCCCACGCTCAGCTCGGCGGGACGGTGGTGGAGGCGGGCGCCCAGGCCGAGCCGGCCGAGCAGGGTGCGGGCCCGGTCCAGGCTCGCGGCCCGCGCGCGGCCGGCCAGCGAGGCAGCGAGCGCGACGTTTGCGAGGCAGGTCAGGTAGGGAATCAGGTTGAAAGTCTGGAAGACGAACGCGAGCCGCGTCCGGCGCAGCTCGGCACGTCGGCCCGGGGAGACGCGGTAGAGGCTCGTGTCCCCGAGGAAGACCTCGCCCGAGGTCGGTTTGAGCATGGCCCCGAGGGTGAACAGGAGGGTGCTCTTGCCGCTCCCGCTCGGGCCGGTGACCATCACGAGCTCGCCGGCCTGCACGCGCAGGTCCACGTCGACGAGTGCGGCCACGGCGCGACCGCCGCGGCCTGCGAAGCGCTTGGAGACTCGACGCACGTCGATCATCTAGACCTCCCTGAGGACAGTGGTCGGGTCGAGCCGCGCTGCCCAGAGCGCGGGGACCGCAGTGCCGACCAGGCTCATCAACACGGCGAGCGCCGCGAGTGGCACGAACTGTCCAGGGACCACCGGCAGCGGCAGCCCGACGAGCCGCGCGGTGTAGAACGCGGTCAGTGGATGGCCCGCGAGATACCCGCCGATTGCGCCAGCGGCGCCCAGCAACACGGCTTCGACGAGGAAGAGCAGGACCACCAGGCGCGCGCGGGCGCCGATCGCGATCAGCAGGCCGATCTCTCGGCGCTGCCGGCGCACCTGGGCCGCACCGAGCAGCGCGACGATGCCGGCGATGAGCGCGCCGGCCCCGGCGGTGAGCACCTTGGAGTAGCGCCTGGCGGCCGCGACCGTGCCGGTCTGAGCCTTCATCACGCCGGCGACGGTGACGGCGCGGGTGCCGGGAAACCGCCGTTCCACCTTGGCGGCCAGCGTGGGGACGTCGATGCGGCACCAGCAGCCCGCCAGCCGGAGCGCGTTGATGGCGTCCGGCCGTCCCAGGATCTGCTGCGCGGTGGCGAGCGAGGTGAACGCCGCCAGATCGAGCCCGTCCGGCGGGGTGTCGGTCACCCGCGCGACTCTCAGCCGCGCAGTCCCGATGACGACGTAGGCACCCGCCTCGACGCCGAGGCGCCTCGCGGCGGTGCGGCCGAGCACCACCTCGGCGGCAGCTCCCTCGGTAGGTGGCTGCCCGCGCGCCCGCGCCGCTTCACCACCCAGCACGATCGGCACCCCGTTCGCGTCGACGTTGCCGTACAGACGAGCCTGCGCCGAGCTGATGTGCTCGGCCAGGTCGGACGAGAGGATCCGCTCCGGCAGGGCGGCGGGCATGGACGCGTCGCCGTACGACATGCCGTAGAACGCCGTCAAGCTGGTCCCGGCCGGCACCACGAGCATGTTCTTGCCCAGGCGATGGGCCAGGTCGTGCACCTGGCTCTCGGCGGACGCGTTGACCGACGTGAGTACGGTGAGCGTCGCGATCGCGGCGGCGATGACGACGGCGCCGAGGAGCAGGTCGAACCAGCGGACGCCGAGGGTCTTCAGGAGCACGTACGCCATGGCGGGGTCAGCCTCGCGCTGGCCGCGGACTCAAGGGCAGCATCCGGGGCTCCCGGCCCTGGGTTCACTGGCCACTCCCGTGCGGTGCGGCTCCTCCGCCACGAAGCACCGGGCGTCGCGTAGGTAGATTCGCGGACCGAAGACGCCGAGATCTGCCTCGCCCCCGCCGTGCACCATCGCGTGCTCGTACATCGCCGCCGCGACCACGCCGCTGATCTCCGCCTCGGTCATGCCCCGGATCCGTCCCCGTCGCACGAGGAAGCACAGCGTCGAGTCGAGCTGGCTGTCGGGCTGCACGACGCCGGTGGCGCTCGCCGCCTGGGTGGGCCGGAGCCGACGCCATAGTCGAGCCAGGAGCCCGTAGCGCTCCGTCACCGGAACAATCGAAGCAACGCCAGCCGTGCTCATCGTCGAGACCTCCGTCCATACGCGGGACATACAATGCAAGCGTCGTTCCAGCGGAGCGACCGTCCACGGCGGCACGCGGGACGCGGGCTTGAGCCATCACCGTCGTCGCGGCAGCGTGGCAGTGGAGAGAATGCTCCTGCTGACGCGGAATACTCGGCACCCGGTCGGGTGCGGTCGTCCTCAGGCAGGGGAGAGCGAGGTGCGAGCGAAGCATTCGGCGCAGGCGCCGCCCGGGGTCGGGGGAGGGGGCGCCAGCAGGCGGCGCCGCGCCGAAGTGCAATGGGGACAAGCACGAAGCGTGCCGCGATCCGTCGGCCACTGGTCTGCAGCAGGTTGCGTCACGCCGGCATGCGGCGAGCGTCCCGCCGGTGGTCCTGGTGCAGACTACTGCCCTGCACGCTGCGGAATAGTCGACGCCGCGGGCTCCGTCGCCGTCCGCGTTCGCCACCGCCCGACCTCCGGCGGCGGGCGGCGCCGCGTCGGCGGAACGAGCCACGCCTCGGCGGCGTCCGGTGGCAGGCTCCGGCACCCCTGCCCTGTGTGTGGTCGGCACCTTGCATGCGCGGCTCAGGTCCGCCCGTGGAGCAGCTCATCCGCGGGTCACGACGGAGCAGGTTGTGCTGGACGACGGGGAGGCCCCGAGGGGCATTCAGTGAGCGCAGTCGATGCGGATCAGGTCGGTCCCGGCGGCTCCGTGAGCGATGGCGCGCCTGCGGTCCGCGTCGAGCGGAGCAGCCTGCTCCGCTTCGGGCTGGCCGGGCTCGCGCTGGGCTACCTCGTACTCTCCCCCCTCGCCATGGTCTTCTTCCATCTTGCGCATCGGGGCATGGACCCCCAGGCCCTCCTCCGCATGCACCACTCCCTGGCGGCGATGGTCCTTGACTCCTTCAGCCCGGCGATCCCCATCTGGTGGTTCAGCTTCGCGGTGCTGGGAGGGCTGGTGGGTCTGGCGCTGGGCGGCGTCGTATCCGCGCTCCGGGTGCGGGAGCGTCGGATCGCGCTTCACGCGCGGCAGTTGGCCGCGGCGAACGCCGAGCTGGAGGCGGCCAATCTCCAGCTAAAGGAGGCCTACCAGCAGGTCCTGCAAGCGGACAAGATGGCCTCGCTGGGCCTGATGGCCGGGACGGTGGTGCACGACATCAACGGCTATGTCCAGGCGGTGATGCAGATCGCCGAGGAGGAGCTGGACGGGAGCCGCCTTTCCCCGCGCAGTGACGACCCCTGGAGCCTGGTCCTCAAGCAGGCGCTCCGCATGCGCGAGCTCGCCGACTCGGTGCGGCGTTTCGCCCGCCGGAGCAGCGGCACGTGGGTGAAGACCGACGTGCGCGACCCCTTGCGGGAGGCCTGCCTCATGCTCGACAAGGCCCTGCGACGACGGGGCGTCGAGCTCGTCGAGCGTCTGGACCCCTCCGCGGCGCTGATCACCGGAAACCCGAACGAGCTGCTCCAGGTGTTCGTCAACCTGATCCAGAACGCCCTCGACGCCATGCCCCACGGCGGCCGGCTCACCGTCGAGACGCGCTTGGCCGGCGGGCGACTCGAGGTGTCACTTGCCGACACCGGGGTCGGCATCCCAGTGGCGTTGCAGGAGCGGATCTTCGAGTCCTTCTTCACCACCAAGGACGCCGACCAGGGCACGGGTCTGGGGCTCGCCATCTGCCGGCGCATCGTGGAGAGCCACCACGGCAGCCTCCAGGTGGAGAGCGAGGAGGGGCGCGGGGCGACCTTCCGCATCAGCCTTCCCCTGACGCAGGGCTGACTCGGTCGTGCCGCGTCACGCCGCCGAGTCGAGGGCCTCGCCCGGCTTCGGCCACACCAGCCGGCGGCCGGCAGGCCGGGTGGCGACGTAGGCGACGAAGCACGCCAGCTGCGCCGACCCGCACACCCCGAGGAGCGAGGTCAGCACCGCCGCGGGCCACGTGACGTAGATGGCAGAGACCAGCGTGGCGGTGCCCACGGCCCAGGCCGCGCCCTGCGTGTACGCGAACGCCTTGAGCCGCGCGAGCAGCCGCGGATCGAGCGTCGTGAGCCGCTCCCAGAGAACCTGCTCCTGCCGCCAGTAGGTGTAGATGACCGGGATGATCTCGAGCGTGAGGAACGCGGAGGTCAGCAGGCCGCCGACCATGGGCGCGGCGATGCGCTTCATGACGTCGGCGCCCGAGCCCGTCGCCCAGAGGAGCGGGATGAGGCCGAAGAGCATCGTGCCAACGGTCATCAGCTTGGGCCGCACGCGCATGACCGTCCCCTCCATGTGCGCCCAGATGATGTCGTTGAGGTCGCGGACCTTGCCTGCCTGGCGGCGGCGCGCGTAGGCGTTGTCGATGTACACGATCATCACGATGCCGGTCTGCGCCGCGAGCCCGACCAGCGCGATGATGCCGACGTAGACCGCCGTCGACAGGCGGTAGTCGAGCAGCCACATCAGCCAGACGCTGCCGACGAGCGCGAATGGGATCGACAGGAGGACGATCAACACCTCGATGAAGTTCCGGAAGTGCAGGAAGAGCAGCACGATGATGACCATGAGGGTCACGGGGATGACGATCTTCATCCGCGTCGCCATGACCTCCATCAGCTCGTACTGGCCGGTCCACTTGAGGAAGTAGCCCGCCGGCAGGTGCAGCTCGTGGGCGACGGTGGCCTTGCGGACGACCTCCTTGGCGTCGGCGACGTAGCCGCCGATGTCGCGGCGCCCTTGGTCGATGTCGACGTAGACGTAGCCGACCAGGAGCCCGCCCTCATCGCGCACCATGGGTGGCCCGCCCACGATCGCGATCGTGGCGAGCTGCCCCAGGGGGACAAAGGTCCGGCCGCCGCTGCCGGTCGCCGCGGCGCCGCCCGGAGCGGGCGTGCCCATGCCGCCCGCGGCGCCGGGCGGCATGCCCGGCGTCATCCCCGGTGCTGCGGGCATGCCGATCCCGAGCCCCATGCGCGGGGCGTCGGACATGGTGGGCCGCTCCGGCAGACTCAGCCGCGGGCCGGCGCCACCTTGGCCGCTCGGCCCGCCCATGGGCGGCATGGCCTGCGCCAGCAGGATCGGCGCGGGCGCGGCCGGGGGCCAGAGCGCCCCCTGTGCGCCCATGCCGCCGCCCATGCCACCGCCGCCGCCGCTACCGCCGCCGCCGCCGCTCCGCACCGGCACCAGCACGCGCTTGAGCTGCTCCAGGTTGTCGCGCAGGTCCTGCGGGTAGCGCACGTTGATCGAGAAGCGGTTGCGCCCCTCGACGGTCGTCGAGATGGGGGTGCCCCCGATCGACGCCTCGATGACGCGCTCCACGTCGCCCCCCGTGAGGCCGTACCGCGCCAGCGCGTCGCGGTCCGGGACGATGTCGAGGTACAGCCCGCCCTGGTTGCGTTCGTAGTAGACGCTGCGCGTGCCGGGGATGGGCGCCATCAGCCGCTCGAGGTCGACGCCGACCTTCTCGATCTCCTTGAGGTCGGTGCCGAAGACCTTGATGCCGATGGGCGTGCGCACCCCGGTGGTCAGCATGTCGATGCGCGTCTTGATCGGCATGGTGAAGGCGTTGGTCCACCCGGGGAACGACATCGCCCGGTTCATCTCGGTGGTCAGCTCCTCCCACGTGATCGTCGTCTGCTCGGGCCAGAGGGGCCGGAGCCCCCCCTTGAGCCAGCCCGGCGCCCAGGTCGAGTACCAGCGCTTGCGTTCGAGCTTGCGCCACCTGTCGACGGGCTTCAGGCGCACGGTGGTCTCGACCATGGTGAGCGGCGCCGGATCGGTGGGGGTCTCGGCGCGGCCGATCTTGCCGAACACCGAGTCGACCTCGGGGAACGAGCGCAGCACGCGGTCCTGGGCCTGGAGCTGCCGCTTCCCCTCTTCGATGGAGATGTTGGGGAACGTCGTCGGCATGTACAGGACGTCCCCCTCGTTGAGCGGCGGCATGAACTCGTGACCGAGCTTGAAGACCAGCGGCACCGTCGAGGCCACGGCGAAGACGCCCAGCATGATGGTGGAGATCGGATGCCGGAGCGCCACGAACACGAAGGGCTTGTAGAGCTTGATGATGCCGCGCGAGACGGGGTGCTTGTGCTCCGGGTAGATCTTGCCGCGGATGAGCGCGTCGCGCAGCGCCGGCGCGAAGGTGATCGACAGCAGCGCCGCGGCCAGCATGACGAAGGTCTTGGTGAAGGCGAGCGGCCGGAAGAGCCGACCGGCCTGGCCGTTGAGCGTGAAGACCGGCAGGAACGCGACGGCGATGATGAGGAGCGCGAAGAAGATGGCCGGCGTCACCTCGCGCGCGGCCTCGGCCAGCAGCTGGTGCCGGTCCGCGCCCGGCGGCGCGTGCTCCAGCTTCTTGTGCGACGCCTCGATCATCACGATCTCGGCGTCGACGGTGGCGCCGATGGCGATGGCGATGCCGCCCAGGCTCATGATGGTCGCCGGGATGTCGAGGAAGTACATCGGGATGAAGGCGATTACCACCGACGCGGGGAGGGACAGGATCGGCAGGAGCGCCGAGCGGAAGTGCAGGAGGAACAGGATCAGCACGAGGCTGACGACGATCGCCTCCTCGAGCAGCGCGTGCTTGAGGGTCGTGATCGCGCGCTCGATGAGCGAGGTGCGGTCGTAGGCGACGTGGTACTCGACCCCCTTCGGGAAGCTGGCCTTGAGCTCCTCGAGCTTGGCCCGGACCCGGCCGATGACGTCGAGGGCGTTCTCGCCGTAGCGCATGACCACGATGGCGCCGACGGCCTCCCCTTCGCCGTTCCACTCCATCAGGCCGCGGCGGATGTCGGGGCCGAAGCGTACGGTGCCGAGGTCGCGGACGAGCACCGGGACCCCGCCGGGGCCGTTCGCCTTCACTGTCGTGCGCTCGAGGGCGCCTAGGGACTGGATGTAGCCGCGGCCGCGCACGTAGTACTCGCGGCCGGAGAGCTCGACCACCCTCCCACCGACGTCGTTGTTGGAGTCGCGGATGGCCGCGATGACGTCCTGGAGCGAGAGGTCGTAGGCGCGCAGGCGGTTCGGGTCGACGGTCACCTGGTACTGCTTCTGGTAGCCCCCGACGCTCGCGACCTCCGCCACCCCGGGCACGCTGCCGAGCGCGTAGCGCAGCGTGAAGTCCTGGAAGGTGCGCAGCTCGTCGAGGCTGTGCTGGCCCGTCGTGTCGGTGAGCGTGTACTGGAACGCCCAGCCGATCCCGGTGGCGTCGGGTCCGATGACGGGATTCACCCCCTCGGGCACGCGGCCGCGGATGCCGTTCAGGTACTCGAGCACGCGGCTGCGGGCCCAGTAGATGTCGGTCCCCTCTTCGAAGATCACGTAGATGAACGACATCCCGAACATCGAGGAGCCGCGCACCGCGGCCACCTTGGGCGCCGCCACCAGGGACGAGACGATCGGGTAGGTGATCTGGTCCTCGACCAGCGTCGGGCTGCGCCCCATCCACTCCGTGAAGATGATCACCTGCGGATCGGAGAGGTCGGGGATGGCGTCGAGCTTGATGTTCCTGATCGACCAGTACGCGGCGACCAGGGCGAAGCCGACGCCCAGGAACACCATGAGGCGGTTCCTGGCGCAGAACTCGATGATCCTGGAGACCATGAGGCGTCTCTGTCAGTTCCCGTGCCGGTGACCGGCGGCCGGCGCGACCGGCGCGGCGGCCGGCGCGGCCGCCGTCTTCGCCGACCCCTCGATCGCCGCGCGCAGACGCGCCTCGGCGTCGAGCACGAAGTTGCCGGTGGTGACGACCTGCTCGCCGGCGGCGAGCCCCTCGAGGACCTGGACGCGGTTCTCGGCGCGCGCCCCCAGCTTCACCCGCCGCGGCTCGAACTGGCCGCCCGCCTTGGCGACGTGGACGTACGTGACCTCGCCCGTGTCCACCACGGCCTCGGCCGGGATCGCCAGCCCCTCGCCGGCGGGCAGGTCGAGCACGACGGTGCCGTAGAGGCCGGGCTTGAGCTTGAGCCCCGGGTTCTTGAACTCCAGGCGCACCCGCAGCGTGCGGCTCTCGCCGCTCACGGTCGGGGAGATGAACTGCACCTTACCGGTGAACGTCTCGCCCGGGTAGCCCGTCACCGTGAGCCGGGCGACCTGGCCGACGCGCACCCTGGCGATCTCGTACTCGTAGACATCCGCCAGCACCCACACCGTCGACAGGTCGGCGATCTGGAACAGCTCGGTGTCGGGCTGCACGTAGAGGCCGCGGAAGGCGCTCTTCTGCGTGACGTAACCCCCTGCCGTCGAGCGGAGCTTGAGCGCGCGTACGGGCTTGCCGCTGCGCGCGACCTCGTCGATCTCCTCGCGCGAGACGCCTAGCAGCTCGAGCTTACGCCGCGCGTCCTCGACCAGCCGGAGCGCGTGGGAACCCGACGGGCTTCGCCCGGCGGGTCCCATCGCGGGAGGGCCCGGGAACCCCCGTTGGGTTCCCGGTTCAGTCGACGACCCGCCCGCGCCGCCGACACCGCCGCCGGGCACGCTGGCCCAATTGAGCACGTTGAGGAAGTCCTGCTGCGCGGCGTAGAGCTCGGTGCTGTAGACGGTCGCCAGCACCTGGCCGCGGGCCACCCGCTGGCCCGTCTGCGTGACGAACAGCTCCTCGATCCAGCCGGCGTAGCGGGTGTGGATCCGCCCCAGTCCCTTCTCGCTCGGGACCACGAAGCCCACGGTCCGCAGCTCCGGGGCGGTCCGCTCGCGCACGACCCTCGCCGTCTGCAAGCCGGCGAGCCGGACGCGCTCCGCGCTGATCATCACGGGGATGACGTCCGGGACCCGCGCCGCCGCAGGCTGCCTCTCCGCCCCACCATCCGCCTCCTCGATCCGCACGAGATCCATGCCGCAGATCGGGCAGTCGCCCGGGCGGTCTCTGATCACCGACGGGTGCATGGGGCAGTGGTACTGGCCGCTCGCCGCGGCTACGGGCCGCAGCCAGTAGATCCAGGTGCCGACCGCAGCCGCCGCCATCAGGCCGATCAGCACCCAGCGCACGATGGCCATGGCGTGCACCAGCGGGGGCGGCTCCTCGTCTCCCTCGGGTAGCGGCTCGTGGTCGCGGTGTGCCGGTGGGTGCGGAGCCGGCGTCGCGGGCAGGTGGGCTTCGAGGTCGCTCATGGGTCAACGGCGCATCGCCTGGATGGCCGCGCGCAGCCCGCTCTCCGAGTCGATGAGGAAGCTCGCGGAGGCCACCACCGCTTCGCCCTCGGCGAGCCCGCTCAGGATCTGCAGCTGCTCGCCGACGCGCCGTCCGCTCGCCACCGGTCGCGGCTCGAAGGTGCCGCCGGCCTTGACCACGAAGGCGTAGCGCTGCGTGCCGGTCTCGAGCACCGCCTCGGCCGGCACCACGAGCGCGCGCGCCAGCGTCACCCGCAGGCGCGCCTCGCCGTACATGCCGGGCTTGAGCTTGAGCTCCGGGTTGGCGAGCTCCAGCCGCACGCGCACCGTGCGGGTGTCGGTGGCGACGCTCGGGTACACGTACGCCACACGCGCCTCGCGCACCTCGTCCGGGTACGCGGTGAAGGTGAGGGGCGTCTTCATGCCCGCCCGGATGCCCCCGGCCTCGGCCTCGGCCACCTCGGCCAGGGCCCAGACCCGCGACAGGTCGGCGACCACGAAGAGGTCGGTCCCGGGCTGCACGTAGCTCCCCTCGCTCACGTGGCGCGCCAGGACCACTCCGGAGATCGTGGAGCGCAGCGCCACGTCGCGGCGCGGCGTCCCGCTCTTCTCGATGGCGTCGATCTCGGCGGCGGGCATGTCGAGGAGCTGGAGGCGCCGGCGAGCCGCAGCCACCAGCTCCGCGCGGGCGGCCTCGTCGGTGAGGCCGGCGGCCGTGCGGCGCAGCGTCAGGTACTCCTGCTGGGCGCGGTAGAGATCCTCGCTGTACATGGCCAGCAACGGCTGGCCGCGGCGCACCGGCGCGCCCGTCTGCGTCACCAGCAGGCGCGTGATCCAGCCCGAGAGCTTGGTGTGGATGTGCGCCACCCGCGACTCGTCGGGCGCCACCACCGCGGCCGCGCGCACGTCGGCGTGGAGGTCGCGCCGCTCCACCTTCGCGCGCCGCACGCCGATGAGCCCGGCGGCAGCCGCGGCCTTCGGCACCGGCTCGTTGATGAACATGTTGCACTTGGGGCAGCGAGCCTTGGGGTCAGTCGACGTGACGTCGTGGTGCATGGGGCAGCGGTAGAGCCTTGGCGCCGGCTGCGACGCGGCCGCACCCGTGACGGAGCTCCCGCCGGCGCCGCCACGGCTGTGGCCTGGCACTCCGCCGCGCATCCACGCCAGCCCGAGCGCCAGGGCGATGGCCAGGACCGCGGCCCCGCCGATCACCGCGGTGCGGGTTCGCCTGGTCAAATGCGCGCCTCCCCGCGAGGCCGCCGCCCCGCTGTCCGCCCCGCGGCCGGTCATCAGGTCCGACATCTCCGACCGAGCCAGGCCGGGGTACGGTGCGATTGCGTCGCTTGGCATCAGGTGGCTCATCGTCCTGCCTCCGACCCCCGGCATTGCAACCTTCGCGCCAACCGCCGAAGCCCGCGCCGACACTGACAAGGGCCCGTCGAAGCCGCCGCCAGACGGTCTCGAACGCCGCCGTCTTGCAGACTATTCGGCAGGTGGTGGAGAATACTGTACGTCACTGGCGCTCCGCCGGCAGGCGCCCGCCCACGGCACGCGCCAGCTCGGCCCGCGCCAGCTCCACCTCGGCCCGCGCCCGCTCGTGCTCCAGCTCCAGGTCCTGCAGGACCCGCCGGCCGTCGAGCACCGAGGTCAGGCTGTCCCGGCCCGTCACGTACCCGGCCAGCGTCGCCTCCAGGGCAGTGCGTGCCTTGGGCACCACCTCGTCGCGCAGCAACTGTACCCGCGCGACCGCGCTCTCGTAGGCCGCTAGGGCCGCGCGCACCTGGCGCTCGATCTCGAGGCGCGCGACCCGTTGCCGCTCCCGGGCCGCGGTGGCGGTGGCCGCCGCTTCGCTGACGGCGCGGTTCTGCTTCTGCCCCGCCCACAGGGGGATGGTGACGCCGATCATGCCGCCCCAGGCCGGCCCCATCTCCACATCCTGCATGAACATCACCGATGGCATGAAGTCGGGGTAGCGGCTCTTGCGCGCGAGCGCGGTCTGGCTGGCAGCGCGCCCGACCTCGAGGTTGGCGGCCCGCAGGTCGGGGCGCTGGCGCTCGGCCGACTCCAGCAGGCTGCGGTATCGATAGGTGGGATTCGGCGGGAAGTAGTCGACCGGGTCGCCCAGGGCGACGTCGGCGCTCCGCGCGAGCCGGACGTTGAGGGCGGCGATCAGCACGCGCCGGTCCCGCTCCAAGTTCAGGAGCTCGGTGCGCAGCCGGGCCTTCTCGGTCTCGCTGCGGAGCACGTCGGTGACGCCGGCTCCTCCGGTCGGCACCCGCGCGAGCGCCGCGCGGCGGAACTGCTCGAGCAGCTCCTGGTTGCGCCGATTGATCTCGCGCGTGGCGCGGTTGAGCCAGAGCTGGTAGTAGAGGCGCGTGACCTCGGCCACGACCTCGTACTCCCGGGTTCGCACGTTCTCGCCGGCGATACGCGCGCTGGCCGTGGCGACCTCGCCGCGCAGCGCGCGCTTGCCCGGCCACGGCAGCGCTTGCCCGAGCTGCAGCATGACCATCGAGCCGGCGCCGGGCCGCCGGTCGAACGGGAAGTTCCAGAGCTGCACGGAGAAGGTGGGGTCCTCGAGCGCCCGCACCTGCGGCACGCGTTCCCAGGCGGCCGTGCGGTCGGCGCCGAGGGCCCGCAGCTCGGGGTTGGCCGCTCGCGCTTCCTCGAGCGCCCACGCGAGGGTGAACGATGGCTCCTGCTGTGCCGCGGCCAGGTTGGAGCACATGAGTACGAGCACCGCGAACCCGCGAGACCGTTTCATTGGGATCGTCCTTCGGTTGCGCAAGGCCTGATGCAAGCGGCATTCCACGGGCATCGGCTCAAGACAATCAATCCGTCCGAGGGTGGGAGAGTCGACTATTAGACTACACGCCGCTCAGGGATGGAGACTATTCGCCATTGCGGGAGCGCGATCCTCGGGGCCCAGGATCAGCACCACCACACCGATTCGATGCCGCGTCGCGGAGATGCCGTGCACCTGGCGCGGACGCACCATGCGCGCCCGATTCTTGCATGACGTCCGGCGAACCCGTCTCCGAAGGAGGTCCTGGCATGAAGCTGCTCACCCGCAAGAGGCTCGTCAACGTGACCCCGGCCAATGGGCCCCGGCTCCCCGCGCGCTCCACGGAGCGCCTTCACTGTCACCGCCACTGCCACCGCCACTGCGGAAGGGCCTAGGGCTCGATCCTCTCGAATGCCCGCCGCGTGGGACGCGCTGGTCGTAGGCGCCGGCGCGGCGGGCATCCTCGCCGCCGAGCGGCTCGCCGCGCGCGGTCACCGCGTGCTGGTGCTCGAGGCCGGTCCGCGCCTTCGGCCCCGGGGCCGCACCCCCGACGTCGACCGGCGTGCCTGGCCGTACACGACGGTCGGGCTGTCCTACGACTGGTACCGGGTCCGCGCCGTCGCCGGCCGCACCCTCCTGTGGGGCGGCTGGTCCTATCGGTTGCCCGACACCGTCCTGCGTCGCGGCGGCTGGCCGTACGGCGGTGAGGCGCTGGCGCCGTACTACGTGGAATTGGAGCGGCGCCTCGGCGTCGTCGAGGGTCAGCTCGACGAACGCTACGTCGCTGCGGCGCGAGCCCTCGACCTCACCATCGTGCCCAAGCGCGGGGCCGTCATGGCCCGGGACGCGGTCTGGACGCCTGCCCGCTCGTCGATGGCCCGCCGGGCGCGCGTCCACACGATCGGCTTGAGCCTCGAGCACTCGCGCCGGCGCGCGGCCGTGCTGCGCGCCTTCGACCTGCGGACCGAGAGGGTCCATGCCCTGCGGGCGCGGACCTTCATCCTCGCCGCCTCGCCGATCGAGACGACCCGCGTCCTGCTCGAGAGCGAGCTCGGTCGGGCGGGGGCCGGGATCGGGCGCGGGCTGGTCGATCACATGGTCGCCAGCTACGTGCTCGTCGAGCCCGCGCCGCCGCCGCCGCGGGAGGGACGCGGGCCGTTCCCCGGGGCGGCGCTCGTCGAGAGCTTCGTCAACCGCGGCCCCGACACCGCCAGACCCTATCCGGGGGGCTTCTCGATCGAGCTCAGCGGCCCCATGCCGCTCGAGGCCGTCAACCTGGAGCGCATGGAGCGCGGCGCCGAGGGGAGCATGCGGGCCACCCTCATCCACGCGCTCGGCGAGACGTTCCCTTGCCGGCGCCGTTTCGTCGACCTGGACCCCGCGCGGCGCGACGCCGCCGGGCGCCGCGTCCCGCGGCTGCACCTCGCGTGGGCCCGCGCCGAGCGCCAGCTCGCCGCCGACATGCGCCTGGCCTGCACGCAGCTCGCCGACGCGCTCGCCATCCCCGGGAGCCGCGTCCTGCGCCTGGCCGACCCCCTGCAGCCCGGCGCCGGCCACGAGGCCGGCACCTGCGCCATGGGCGCCGACGCGCGCGCGCCGGCCGACGCCTGGGGCCGGCTGCGCGCCCTCGACAACGTGTGGGTCGCGGACGCCTCCGCGCTGCCGACCGCGGGAGACCGCCACCCGACGCTCACGGCGCTGGCTCACGCCCTGCGCGTGGCCGACGACGTGGCGCGGCACCTGGCCCACGCCTCGCCGGCATGAGGCTCGGCGGCCGACCGCCGGCGCGTGCTCGTCCTCAGGGCGTGTCGGCCAGGGCGGCGAGCGTGGCGCGCGCCGAGGTGTCGCTCCAGCCCACCCCGACCGACCAGATCTTCATGGTGCGGAGATCGATGATGATGTTGGCGGGGGTCGCCGCCTTGTCGAAGTACCGTCCCGTCTTGAACGACGGGTCGAGGCCGACGGGGAAGGGCAGGTTGTAGTAGTCGGTCCATTCCCGCACGAAGTCCTTCGTGGCGGGCTCGCCCTCGTTGTAGGTCTCGAACAGGATCTCGGCGAAGTCGATCCCCTGGCCGTGGAAGTCGGCAAAATAGCCGGGCAGCTGGCGGTTCTCGGCCTGGCACACGGTGCACCAGCCGGCCGAGACGTTGAGGTACAGGAACTTCGCCTGCCCGCCGCGGCCGCGCTGGTAGAACATGTCCATGGCCCAGACGCGGAATTCGTCGTCGAGCGGATCGCCGCTCTGGTTGTCGTCCACCCAGCCGGTGAAGGTGAGGTCCTCGAACACGTTGTCCGCGACCACCCCGTAGGGCGGACACGGATAGACGTCGGGACCGCAGGGCGGCGCGTCCTCCTCGAGGCCCGCGTCCTGCGGCCCGCCCGCGTCCTCCTGCTGCACGTACACCGTCTCGCCGCACGCCGCCATGGCCCCCGCCAGCACCACCGCGACCACCGCCGCCGCCACCGCCCGCCCGCCCGCCACGTCCAACCTCCGCTGTCTCGCCGATCACAGGAACAGGCCCAGATCGGGCCGCCCGGCGCCCCTGCCGTGGGCCGGGCCGAATGCCGCCTCGAGGTCCCGACGCAGATCCTCGACGTGCTCGATGCCCACCGACAGCCGGATGAGGCCGTCGGTGATACCGAGCGCGGCGCGCTGCTCGGCGGGCACCGACGCGTGGGTCATGATCGCGGGGTGCTCGACGAGGGACTCGACACCGCCGAGGCTCTCGGCGCAGGTGAAGACCTTCACCGCGCGCAGCACCGCGCGCGCCCGCTCGAGCCCGCCGCGCAGCCGCACGCTGATCATCCCGCCGAAGCCCGACATCTGCCGGCGCGCGAGCTCATGCTGCGGGTGCGAGGGGAGGCCCGGGTAGATGACCTCCTCGACCTCGGGCCGGTCGGTGAGCCACCGGGCCAGCGCGAGCGCGTTCTGCGCGTGGCGCTCCATCCGCAAAGCCAGGGTCTTCGTGCCGCGGAGCACCAGGAAGCAGTCGAGGGGGCTGGGCACGGCGCCGATCGCGTTCTGCAAGAAGCGGAGGCGCTCGGCGAGCGCCGGATCCTGGCCGACGACCGCGCCGCCGATGACGTCGGAGTGGCCGCCCAGGTACTTGGTCGTCGAGTGCAGCACGAGGTCCGCCCCGAGCGCCAGGGGACACTGGAAGAACGGCGTCATGAAGGTGTTGTCGACGACGAGGGTGACCTGGCGGCGCCGGCACTGCTCGGCGACGGCGGCGATGTCGGCGAGCTTGAGGAGCGGATTGGTCGGCGTCTCCAGCCAGCACAGCCGGGTCTCGGGGCGCATCGCGGCGCCGAAGGCGGCGGGGTCGCGCGGGTCGACGTAGCTGAAGCCGAGCCCCTGCTGCCGGAAGACCCGCTCGAAGAGGCGGTAGGTCCCGCCGTAGAGGTCGTCGCCGGCCACCACGTGGTCCCCCTGGGAGAGGAGGTGGAGCACGGTCGCGGCGGCCGCGCAGCCGGAGGCGAACGCCAGGCCGAAACGGCCCCCTTCGAGGGCCGCCAGGTTCTCCTCGAGCGCGGAGCGGGTCGGGTTCTGCGTCCGCGAGTACTCGTACCCGCGGTGCTCGCCGGGACCGTCCTGCGCATAGGTGGAGGTCAGGTAGACCGGTGGCATCACGGCGCCCGTCGTCGGGTCGGGACGATGTCCGGCGTGCACTGCGAGGGTTTCGAAGCTGGATTCGTCGCGCATCTGACGTCTCCCTGGTCGCGGCCGCGCCGAGCCGCAGCCCGCTGCGGCCCGGCGGCTAGTCCGTCAGGTCCTGAAACAGCACGCTCGACAGGTAGCGCTCACCAGCGTCGGGCAGTACCGTGACGATGAGCTTACCCTGATTCTCGGCCCGGGCGGCGACCCGGACGGCGGCCGCGACCGCGGCGCCGCTGGAGATGCCGCAGGTGATCCCCTCGTCGACGTGGAGCCGCCGCGCCATCTCCAGCGACTCCTCGTTGGACACCGTTTCGATCTCGTCGACCAGGTCGAGGTCGAGCACCTCCGGCTTGAAGCCGGCGCCGATGCCCTGGATCTTGTGGGGGCCCGGCTTGGGCGGCTCGCCCTTGCGGATGGCGGTCAGCACCGGCGACGCGGAGGGCTCGACCGCCACCAGGCGCACGGGCCGCTGCCGTTCCTGCTTGAAGTACCGGCCGACGCCCGTGATGGTGCCACCGGTTCCGATACCGGACACGAAGATGTCCACCTTGCCGTCGGTGTCGTTCCAGATCTCCGGTCCCGTCGTGGTGAAGTGGATCTCCGGGTTGGCCGGGTTGTTGAACTGCTGCGGCATGAAGTACCGCGCCGGATCACCGTCGGCGAGCTCGGTGGCCTTGGCGATGGCGCCGGGCATGCCCTTGGCGCCCTCCGTGAGGATGAGCTGGGCCCCGAAGGCGCGCAGCATCTTGCGGCGCTCGATCGACATCGTCTCCGGCATGGTCAGCACCAGGGGGTAACCGCGCGCCGCGCACACGAAGGCGAGGGCGATGCCCGTGTTGCCGCTGGTGGGCTCGATGACGGTGCGCCGCTTCGAGCCGCGCTCGAGCTTCCCTTGCCGCTCGGCGGCCCAGATCATGCTGGCGCCGATCCGGCACTTGACCGAGTAGGCCGGATTCCGGCCCTCGATCTTCGCCACGACCGCGGCGTCGAGCCCCTGCGTGACCCGGTTGAGCCGGACCAGCGGTGTGTTCCCGATGCTGGCACTGTTGTCGTCGAACATGCGTCCCACGCGGCACCTCCCCCTAGATGACGAAGTCCTGCGCGCTGCCGGCTTCGGCCTGGCGGCGCAGCTCGTCCACGGTCACGTGATCGACGACGCCGTGGATCGCTTCGTCCAGGCGCCGCCACAGATCGGTCAGGCACTGATCGGCCACGGTGGCGCGGCTGCGGCCGGTCGAGCTCGGCAAGGAGAGCGGCCCGTCGATCGCCGCGAGGACCGAGCCGACGCTGAGCTTGGCCGGGTCCCGCGCCAGCCAATGACCGCCATCGGGCCCGCGCCGGCTGGTGATGAGCCCGGCCCGACGCAGCTCGTTGAGCGTGGTCTCGAGGAACTTCGGCGGTAGCCCCGTGGCGCGGAAGATCTCGTTCGACCGCATGCCCCGATCAGCAGGTGCGTGGAGCGCCAGCTCCAGCACGGCGCGAAGGGCGTACTCGGCCTTCTTGCTGATGCGCATGCACCAATTGTCTACTTACGCATTGAAAAAATCAACAAAAAGATTGCATGCGGGCAACAGAGCTGACCTAAAGCCGTTGGACAACTTGGCAAACGTATAGTCTATGTACTAGTAGAGTTTATAGAGAATATGCTTGACCATCCGGCGACTGGGGCAGTATCATGGGGGCAGGATTGGTCTTCACGCGCGAGGAGAGCCGAGATGCGAGCCCAGGACGCGACGGACGGTACCGCGCTGTCGTCGATCATGGATGCAGTTGGGGGCACGCCGATGGTGCGGCTGTCACGCCTCGGGCGCGACCTGCCCTGCGAGCTGTGGGGCAAGTGCGAGTTCCTCAACCCGGGTGGCTCGGTCAAGGACCGCATCGGCGTGCGCATGGTGCTCGACGCGGAGGCGGCCGGGCGCATCAAGCCCGGCGACACGCTCATCGAGCCGACCTCGGGCAACACCGGCATCGGGCTGGCCCTGGCCGCGGCGGTCAAGGGATATCGGCTCATCATCACCATGCCGGAGAAGATGAGCCACGAGAAGCAGGTCGTGCTCGAGGCGCTCGGCGCGGAGATCATCCGCACGCCGACCGAGGCGGCCTGGGACTCACCCGAGAGCCACATCGGCGTGGCGCGGCGCCTGAACGAGCTCATGCCGGGCTCGCACATCCTCGACCAGTACTCGAACCCGAGCAACCCGCTCGCGCACGAGGAGGGGACGGGCCGCGAGATCATCGACCAGTGCGGGGGCCGTCTCGACGCGGTGGTGATCTCCGCCGGAACCGGAGGGACCCTCAGCGGCATCGCGCGGGTCCTCAAGCGGGAGCTGCCCCACGTCCGCATCGTCGGGGTCGATCCCGTGGGCTCGATCCTCGCGGGCCCCGGCGCGATCCATTCGTACAAGGTCGAGGGCATCGGCTACGACTTCATCCCCCAGGTGCTCGACCGGTCGCTCGTGGACCGGTGGATCAAGACCACCGACGTCGACTCGTTCCGGGTCGCGCGCCAGCTCATCCGGCAGGAGGGGCTGCTCGTCGGGGGCTCGAGCGGCGCCGCGGTGTGGGCGGCCCTCCGCGTGTGCCGGGAGCTGAAGCCCGGCCAGCGGGTCGTCGTCGTGCTGCCGGACTCGATCCGCAACTACCTCACGAAGTTCGTCGACGACGCCTGGATGCACCGCAACGGCTTCGTCGAGAGCGGGTGGACCAACTTCACCATCGGCGACCTCGTGAGCGAGCTGCCCAAGCGCCCGGTGCTCTCGGTCGCCGCGACCGACCGCCTCCGGGACGTCGTCAGCGTGTTCAAGCAGGAGGGCATCTCGCAGGTGCCGGTGCTCGACCGCGGGAGGCTCTGCGGCATTCTCACCGAATCGGATGTGCTGCACTGCTTCGTCCAGGGCCGCGCCGCCCCCGACACGGCGGTCGCCGAGGTGATGGTCCGCCGCGTCGCCACCGTGGCGCCGCAGACGCCGGCGGCGGAGCTCACGGAGATCTTCCAGCGGGGGGAGGTGGCGCTCGTCGTCGACGCCGCGCAGGCGGTCGTCGCCGTCCTGACCAAGATCGACGTCATCGACTTCCTTGCCGGGCGCCAGGGCCCCCGTGAGCGGCTGTCATCGACGGAGCCATGAGCGCGGACCTTCCCATCGGCAACACGCCGCTCGTGCGCCTGCGGCGGCTCCCGGCGGGCCGGACCGCGGCGGAGATCCACGTCAAGTGCGAGTGGCTGAACCCCGGGGGATCGGTGAAGGACCGGCCGGCGTACTTCATGATCCGGGACGCGGCGCAGCGCGGGCTGCTCGCGGACGGCCGCGCCCTGCTCGACTCGACCAGCGGCAACACGGGAATCGCGCTCGCGCAGATCGGGGCGGCCGGCGGTCACCGCGTCACCCTGTGCCTGCCGGCCAACGCCAGCACCGTGCGGCAGCGGCTCCTGCGTCTGCTCGGCGCGGAGCTCATCCTCACCGATCCGCTCGAGGGCGACGACGGGGCGCGGGCCGTGGCGCGGCGCATGGCCGCCGAGGAGCCGCACCGCTACGTCTACCTCGATCAGTACAGCAACCCGATGAACTGGCGGGCGCACTACGAGGGCACGGCCCGCGAGCTCTGGGAGCAGACGGGAGGCCGGATCACCCACTTCGTCGCCTGCATGGGGTCGAGCGGCACGTTCACGGGCGTCAGCCGTCGCCTCCTCGAGCTCAACCCGGCGGTCCAGCGGATCGCGGTGCAGCCCGACGCGGCCTACCACGGGATCGAAGGCACGAAGCACTACGAGTCGACCGAGGTGCCGCCGATCTTCGATGCGACCCTCGTACACCGCCAGGTCGAGGTGTCGACCGACGAAGCCGTGGAGATGGCGCACCGCCTCGCGCGCGAAGAGGGGCTGCCGGCGGGGACGAGCGGCGGGGCGGCGGTCGCGGCCGCGCTGAAGGTCGCCAACGGGCTCCCCGGCGGCCTCGTCGTCGCGATCCTCCCGGACAACGTGATCAAGTCGCTCGCGAGCGCCGCCTGGGAGGACGCGCGGCCATGAGCGCACCCCGGCCCGTCAAGCTGCCGGCGGCCGTCGCCGAACGGATCCGGCACCACTGCGAGGAGCAGTACCCGTGCGAGGCCTGCGGCGCGATCTTCGGGCGGGGCGACGGGACCGAGTCGCCCTGGCTCGTGACCGGCGTGGCCCACGCCCCCAACGACCACGACGATGACCACCGGCGCCGCTACCTGGTGCCACCCGAGTTTCAGCTCCACGCCGAGCAGGAGGCGCGCGCCGCGGGCCTCGACGTGCTCGGGTACTACCACAGCCACCCGGACCACCCCGCGCGGCCCTCGGAGTACGACCGTGCCCATGCCTGGCTCGGGTACCTGTACGTGATCTGCGCGGTCGCCGAGGGGCGCGCCGCGGCGATGAACGCGTTCACCCTGGCAGAACCGGACGGGGCCTTCGTCGACGTCGTGATCGAGGGCGACGCCGTGGCGTGGCGAGGCCCCGCGGAGGTGTGAGCAATGGCAGTGTCGATCCTGATCCCGGCCCCCCTTCGCCGCCACGTCGGCGGCGCCCGCACCGTCGTGGTCGACGCCGACTCCGTCGCGGCGGCGCTGGCGGCGCTGGCGGCGCAGAGCCCCGAGCTCAAGCGCCAGCTCTTCGACGACGCCGGCCGGCTGCGCAGCTTCGTGAACGTCTTCCTCGGTGATCGCAACGTGCGCGACCTGGCGCCGGCGGGAGACGCGATCCCGGTGAAGGACGGAGACGTGCTGACGATCGTGCCCGCGATCGCCGGCGGCGCGGCGGACGGGCCCACGCTCTCCCGCGACGAGATCCTCCGCTACAGCCGCCACCTCATCATGCCCGAGGTCACGCTCGCCGGGCAGAAACGGCTCAAGCAGGCGCGCGTGCTGTGCATCGGCGCGGGCGGGCTGGGGTCCCCGCTCACGCTCTACCTGGCGGCCGCCGGCGTTGGCCGGATCGGCATCGTCGACTTCGACACCGTCGACCTCACCAACATCCAGCGCCAGATCCTCTACTCCACCGCGG
This sequence comes from Deltaproteobacteria bacterium, assembly GCA_016218785.1. Lineage (GTDB taxonomy): Bacteria > Myxococcota_A > Polyangia > JACRCY01 > JACRCY01 > JACRCY01. Next base: position 4,321 of record JACRCY010000540.1, on the reverse strand, counting down.
ACGTCGGCCGGTCCAAGATCGAGGCCGCGTGCGAGCGACTCACTCAGCTCAACCCGGCCATCGAGATCGTCCCGCACCCGGTGCACCTGGCGAGCTGGAACGTCCTGGACCTGTTCCAGGAGTACGACGTCGTCGCCGACGGCACCGATAACTTTCCGACCCGCTACCTGGTGAACGACGCCTGCGTCCTGCTCGGCAAACCAAACGTGTACGCCAGCATCTTCCGCTTCGAGGGGCAGGTGAGCGTCTTCGACGCGCACCGCGGACCGTGCTACCGGTGCCTCTTCTCCGACCCGCCCCCGCCCGGGCTCGTGCCGTCGTGCGCGGAGGGCGGGGTGCTCGGCGTGCTGCCGGGCATCGTGGGCTCGCTGCAGGCGCTCGAGGTCCTGAAGCTGATCCTCGGCCTGGGCGACCCGCTGGTCGGCCGCCTGGTGCTGTTCGACGCGCTCGCCTTCCAGTTCCGCGAGCTGAACGTGCGCAAGGACCCGGGCTGCGCGGTCTGCGGCGCCGCGCCGACCGTCACCGCCCCGATCGATTACGAGGCGTTCTGCGGCATCCGCGGCGAGGAGGCCGCGCTGGATGCGACGGGGCTGCCGACGCTGTCGGTCGAGGACCTCGAGGCGCGGCGGCGGGGGGGCGAGACCTTCGACCTGCTCGACGTCCGCGAGCCGCACGAGCAGGAGATCGTGCAGCTCCCCGGGGCGACGCCGTTCCCCCTGAGCGAGCTGCCGGCGCACCTGCACGAGCTCGACTCGGCGCGCACCTACACCATCTCCTGCCACCGCGGCGCACGGAGCCTGGAGGCGTACCGGTTGATGCGCAAGGCCGGCTTCGGCCGGCTGCAGATCCTCGCCGGCGGCATCGACGCCTGGGCCGAGAAGATCGACCCGTCGCTGCCCCGGTACTGAGAATGGCACTCACTTGAGGAGGGACCATGTCTGACACCCCGAAAGTGCTCGGTGATCTCGCTGCGCGCCAGCTCGCCAACACCACGAAGACCCGGGTCCAGCTGCCCGCCATCACGCCGCGGTGGCTGGTCCGGTTCCTCTCCTGGGTGCCGGTCGAGGCCGGCACCTATCGAGTGAACCGCGCCCGGGAAGGCGACACGACCGCCCCCGTCATCTGCAGCCAGAAGACCGACACGCCGCTCCCCGTCTCCTTCGTCGACTACGTGGAGAAACCGCGCGAGTACAACCTGAGCTCGATCAAGGCGATCGTCGGCGTGCACACCCGGATCGCCGACCTGTACAGCCAGCCCTACGACCAGGTCAAGGAGCAGCTCCGCCTCACGGTGGAGAACCTCAAGGAGCGGCAGGAGCACGAGCTCGTCAACAACGCGGACTACGGCCTGCTCAAGGGCGCGGCCCCGTCCATGCGTCTACCCACGCGCAGAGGCGCGCCGACGCCCGACGACCTCGACGAGCTCATCGCCCGGGTGTGGAAGGAGCCGGCCTTCTTCCTCGCCCCCCCGCGCGCCATCGCCGCCTTCGGCCGCGAGTGCACCCGGCGCGGCGTCCCGCCGGCGACGGTCACGATCTTCGGCTCGCCGTTCCTCACGTGGCGCGGTATCCCGCTCGTGTCGAGCGACAAGATCCCGGTCACGGGCAAGCCGGGCGCGGGAAGGACGAGCATCCTGCTGCTGCGTACCGGCGAGGCGAGGCAGGGCGTGGTCGGGTTGTACCAGGCGGGGCTCGTCGGCGAACAGAGCCCCGGTCTTTCGGTCCGGTTCATGGGCATCACGGACACCACGATCGCCCAGTACCTGGTGTCGCTCTATTGCTCGGCAGCCGTGCTCACCGAGGACGCGCTCGGGGTGCTCGAGAACGTCGAGGTGGACGCGTACCACGAGTACAAGTGGCCGACATGAGCAGGCGCGACGGGACTCCGGACGAATCGTCGTCCTGGCGTGACCCGTTCGCGGTGGCGCCGCCGCTCGACCCGGCGGTGCTCGCGCGGTTGGCCAGCGAGCTCTATGCCGCCGTGCCCGCCGCGACGTCCGCGAACGCGTCGCCGACGGCGCCGCTCCCCGAGCCGCAGTGGTCTGCGCCCGTCCTCCCGGCGGCCGCACCGGCTGCCGCGACGCCGGCGGGCACCGGCTACTACTTCCTCGACGAGGCCCTGGCGCCGGCGCGCGTGGCCTCACCTCCGTGGAGCGAAGCGCCGCGCCTCGAGGCGCGGGAGCCCCTCCCCGAGATCGTCCCCGATCTCGGGCTGGCGCCCGGCCACTTCGACGTCCTCACCGTGCGGCGCGATTTCCCGATCCTGGAGGAGCGCGTTCACGGCCGCCCGGTCGTGTGGCTCGACAACGCCGCGACCACGCAGAAGCCCCGCAGCGTCATCGAGCGGCTCGCCCGCTTCTACGCGCACGAGAACTCGAACATCCACCGCGCGGCGCATGCGCTCGCGGCGCGCGCCACCAACGCGTACGAGGCGGCGCGGGACAAGGTCCGGCGCTTCCTCAACGCCTCGTCGCCGCGCGAGATCGTGTTCGTCCGCGGGGCCACCGAGGCCATCAACCTCGTCGCCCAGAGCTGGGGCCGACGCCAGCTAGTTGCCGGCGACGAGATCGTCATCACCTGGCTCGAGCACCACTCCAACATCGTGCCGTGGCAGCAGCTCGCCACCGAGAAGGGGGCGCGGCTGCGGATCGCGCCCATCGACGACGACGGCCAGGTACTGCTGGAGCAGTACGAGCAGCTCCTCGGTCCGCGGACGCAGCTCGTGGCGCTCACGCACGTCTCCAACGCGCTCGGTTCCGTCACCCCGGTGCGCGAGATGGTCGCGATGGCGCACCGCCACGGGGCGCGCGTGCTGGTCGACGGCGCCCAGGCGGTCGCCCACCTGCCGGTGGACGTGCAGTCGCTCGACGCCGACTTCTACGCGTTTTCGGGCCACAAGGTCTTCGGCCCCACCGGCATCGGGGTCCTGTACGGCAAGGCCGACCTCCTCGACGCCATGCCGCCGTGGCAGGGCGGCGGCAACATGATCGCCGACGTCACCTTCGAGCGGACCGTGTACCAGGCCGCCCCGGCCCGCTTCGAGGCGGGAACGGGCAACATCGCCGACGCCGTGGGGCTCGGGGCCGCGCTCGACTACCTCGCCGGGGTCGGCCTCGAGAACGTCGCCCGGCACGAGCACGCGCTGCTGGTCCATGCGACCGACGCGCTGCGTGGCGTACCCGGCCTGCGGCTTATCGGCACGGCGCGCGAGAAGGCCGGCGTGCTCTCGTTCGTGCTCGACGGCTTCCGCCCCGAGGACGTGGGCGCCGCCCTCGACCGCGAGGGCATCGCGGTGCGCGCCGGCCATCACTGCGCCCAGCCGGCGCTCCGCCGCTTCGGTCTCGAGAGCACGGTCCGTCCCTCGCTGGCGCTCTACAACAACTGCGACGACATCGACGCGCTGGTCGCCGCGCTGGGGCGGCTGGTCGCCGTCAGGCAGGAGAGCAGGAATGCGAAACTTGGATGATCTCAGGGTCGCGGCTCAAGCGCGCCAACATGCCCACCATCGCCGAGTTCCTCGACATGGCGCGCGAGGGCGGGGTGCAGCTCTTCGCCTGCTCGACGACCATGGGGGTGATGGGCATCGGCGCGGAGGATCTGGTCCCGGACGCCGACATCGCCGGAGCCGCGGCGTTCCTCGACTTTGCCGCCACGGCCGACGTGCAGTTGTTCATCTAGAAGAGCTCGAGGGGATGCGAGCGATTGGTGGTCGGTGCAGGGGGACGAGGAGAAGAGAAACGTGATCAGCGACCGAGGGCAGCAGGACATGAGGAGCATCGTCGACGGGCTGCATTTCGCGCAGAAGGTGGATCGGGCGCTCGGGCTGTTGCGGGAGGCGTACGAGGAGTACGGCGACCGCCTCGCGGTGGCCAACAGCCTGGGCAAGGACTCGGTGGTCGTGTGGCACCTCGCGAAACGGGTCGACCCCGCGATCCGCGGCTTCATCGTCACGACCCGCTTCAAGCCCCAGGAGACCATCGCCTTCATGAACCAGGAGGTGGCCCGCTTCCCCGAGCTGCGCATCTACCGCAGCGACGTGGAGATCCCGGACGAGCTCTACCGCACGGACCCCGACCGCTGCTGCGACCTGCTCAAGGTCGAGCCCACCCGGCGTGCGGTCGCCGAGATGCGGGTCGGCTGCTGGGTCACGGGGCTGCGCTGCACCGAGGGGCGCACGCGCACGGACTTCCAGGAAGTCGAGGAGCGCGACCGCGGCCTGATCAAGCTGAACCCGATCCTGCCGTGGTACGAGCGCGAGGTCTGGCAGTACCTCGCCATCCATCGCGTGGCCGTGAACCCGCTGTACGCGGCGGGATACCGCT